>JAKPGH010000221.1 GCA_029550985.1 Bacillota bacterium | reverse complement strand
GCCATGCGCAGCAGGTCGGCGTACCGGTCCACGCACTCAATCAGGGCGCACAAGGTCACCAGGAACACCTTGTTTTCCGCCGGTGACTTGCCGGGAGCCAGCAGGTTGATGCCGTCGTCGGTGATGAGGGAAAAGTTGTTGTGCTTTCCCGAGCCGTTGACGCCGGCAAAGGGCTTTTCGTGCAGCAGGCAGGTCAGCCCGTGGCGCTTGGCGGTGATGCGCATCACTTCCATCATGTTGAGGTTGTGGTCGCAGGCGATGTTGACGGTTTCAAAAATGGGGGCCAGCTCGTGCTGGGCGGGAGCCACCTCGTTGTGCTTGGTTTTGGAGGGGATTCCCAGCTCCCACAGCTGCTCATCCAAATCCTTCATGAACTCGGCCACCCGCAGCCGGATGCGGCCGCAGTAGTGGTCCTCCAACTCCTGCCCTTTGAGGGCGCGGGCGCCCATCAGGGTGCGTCCGCAGAGCTTGAGGTCCAGGCGGGCTTCGTATTTCTGCCGGTCGATGAGGAAGTATTCCTGCTCGGCTCCCACCGCGGGGATTACCATCTGAGAAGTGGTGTTCCCCAAAGCCCGCAGCACCCGCAGCGCCTGCGGGTTGAGGGCCTGCATGGCCCGCAGCAGTGGGGTTTTGGAGTCCAGCGCCTCCCCGCTGTAAGAGCAGAAGGCGGTGGGGATATACAGCGTTCCGTCCCGGATAAAGGCGGGGGAGGAGGGGTCCCAGGCGGTGTAACCCCGGGCCTCAAAGGTGGCCCGCAGGCCGCCGCTGGGGAAGGAGGAGGCGTCCGGCTCGCCCTGCACCAGAGCGGAGGAGGAAAACTCGCTGATGGCCTTGCCCTCCCGGGTAATGGAGAGGAAAGCGTCGTGCTTGCCGGCCGTCACATTGCTCAATGGGTGAAACCAGTGGGTAAAGTGGGTGGCGCCGTTTTGCACCGCCCAGTCCTTCATCACCGCCGCCACTACGTCGGCAATGGCAGGGTCCAAAGGTTTTCCCAGCCGGCTGGTGTCCTTGAGACTGCGATAAACCGCCTCGGGGAGATGCTCCCGCATCACATCGTCGGAAAAAGTCTTGCTGCCAAAAATCTTAATAATATCCATCCATTGCCTCCAACGCATCGCAGGCGGAAGTGGAGAAAATCCCCACCATTTCCACCGGATTGTCATGGTATTGCCAATTCACTGTTCTGGAAGCGCTGCCTCAATCAGGCGCCGCAGCACTTCTTGTACTTTTTGCCGCTGCCGCAGGGGCAGGGGTCGTTGCGGCCCACCTTTTGGGCGGCGGTTTTGCGAACGGGCTGCTTCTTCACAGAGCCGTCTCCGCCGTGGCTTGCCTCCATGGGCTTTGCCACCTGTTCCCGCTTGGGTCCTTCTCCGGTGCGGACCTGCACCAGATACAGCATCTTGAGGGTGTCCTGCCGGATGTTGGCGATCATCTCGTCAAACATCTCAAAGCCCTCGAGACGGTATTCCACCACTGGATCCCGCTGGCCGTAGGAGCGCAGGTAAATGCCCTGTTTAAGTTCGCTCATGGCGTCGATGTGGTCCATCCACTTCTGGTCCACGTTGCGCAGCAGCACCACCCGCTCCAGCTCCCGCATGATTTCGGGGGTAAGCTGCTCTTCCCGCTTGGCGTACTTTTCATGGGCCAGCTTTTTGAGGGTTTCGATGATGTCGGCTTTTTCCAGTTGGTTGAGGGCGTCGTAATCGTACCGCAGGTCGGTGTCGGAGGTAATCCAGCCCAGGAAGTGGTCCCGCAGGCCGTCGATGTTCCAGTGGTCCCGGCTCTCCTCGTCGGAGATGTAGAGGTTGACGGTGCTTTCGACGACGTCGTCAATCATTTTCTGAATGACGGCGCTCATATCCTCGCCGTCCAGCACCTGGGAGCGCTGGCCGTAGATGATTTCCCGCTGGCGGTTCATGACGTCGTCGAACTGGAGCACGTTCTTGCGGATGCCGAAGTTGCGGGCCTCCACCTTGCGCTGGGCGCTTTCGATGGTGTTGGACAAAATCTTGTGCTCGATGGGGGTGTCCTCGTCCAGCTTGAGGGTGTCCATCATCTGCTGGATTCGCTCTCCGCCGAAGAGACGCATTAAGTCGTCCTCCAGGGAAAGGAAGAAGCGGCTGGCGCCCGGGTCGCCCTGACGGCCGGCGCGGCCGCGGAGCTGATTGTCGATGCGGCGGCTTTCGTGGCGCTCGGTGCCGATAATCAAAAGGCCTCCCGCCGCTCTGACCTTTTCGGCTTCCACGCTGATTTCCTGTTTGTATTTCTCCAGGTGTTTGGCGTAGCTTGCGCGGGCTTTGAGAATTTCCTCGTCGTCGGTGTCGGCATAGCCGGTGGCTTCGGCGATGACTTCCTCGGGGTAGCCCTCCTTGCGCAGGGCGGCCTTTGCCAAAAACTCGGCGTTGCCGCCCAGCATGATGTCGGTGCCGCGGCCCGCCATGTTGGTGGCGATGGTCACCGCCCCCAGCTTGCCGGCCTGGGCGACGATTTCCGCTTCCTTCTCGTGGTACTTGGCGTTGAGCACCTCGTGGGGGATGCCCCGCTGCTTGAGCATTTTGGAGAGAAGCTCGGATTTTTCGATGGAGATGGTGCCCACCAGCACCGGCTGGCCCTTCTCGTGAGCCTTGACAATTTCCTCGATGACGGCGTTGAACTTGGCCCGTTCGGTCTTATACACCACATCGGGCAGGTCTTTGCGGATGCAGGGCTTGTTGGTGGGAATTTCCACCACGTCCAGCTTGTAGATTTCCCGGAATTCCGCTTCCTCGGTGAGGGCGGTGCCGGTCATACCCGCCAGCTTCTTGTACATCCGGAAAAAGTTCTGGAAGGTGATGGTGGCAAGGGTTTTGCTTTCCCGCTCCACCTTGACCCCTTCCTTGGCCTCGATGGCCTGGTGGAGGCCTTCGTTGTACCGGCGCCCCAGCATCAGGCGGCCGGTAAATTCGTCCACGATGATGACCTGGCCGTCCTTCACCACATAGTCCACATCCCGGCGCATGAGTCCCCGGGCCCGGATAGCCTGGTTGATGTGGTGGGCGAGGGTCATGTTTTCGGCGTCGGTCAGGTTTTCAATGCCAAAGTAGCGCTCCGCCTTTTTGACGCCCTCCCGGGTGAGGGTGGCGGTGCGGGCCTTTTCGTCCAGAATGACGTCCCCTTCGGTCTGCTCGTCCACGTCGGTGCGGGAGTCCAGGTCGTCGGTCCGCACTTTGGTGTACCGCAAAGTGGCAGCAAACCGGTCCACCTTTTCGTACAGCTCGGTGGACTGGTCCCCCTGTCCCGAGATGATAAGGGGGGTTCTGGCTTCGTCAATCAAAATGGAGTCCACTTCGTCCACAATGGCGTAGGCAAAGCCCCGCTGGACCTTGTCCTGCTTGTAAATCACCATGTTGTCCCGCAGGTAGTCGAAGCCCAGTTCGTTGTTGGTGGCGTAGGTGATGTCGCAGTTGTAGGCGGCCCGGCGTTCCGCGCTGCTCATGCCGTGGACGATGAGCCCCACGCTCAGGCCCAAAAAGCGGTAGACCTTGCCCATCCACTCGGAGTCGCGCTTGGCCAGGTAGTCGTTGACGGTGACGATGTGCACTCCCTGTCCGGTGAGTCCGTTGAGATAGGCGGGCAGGGTAGCCACCAGGGTTTTGCCTTCGCCGGTTTTCATTTCGGCGATGCGGCCCTGATGCAGCACAATGCCGCCGATAATCTGCACGGGAAAATGGCGCATTCCCAACACCCGCCAGCTGGCCTCCCGGCAGACGGCAAAAGCCTCGGGCAAAATGTCGTCGGTGGTTGCCCCGGCAGCCAGCCGCTCCTTCAGAATGGCGGTTTGAGCTTTCAGCTCGGCGTCGCTCATGGCCTCGTAGGTGGCGGACAAAGCCTCCACTTTCTCGGCGATGGGTCGAATCCGCTTCAGCTCACGTTGCGAATAGGTGCCAAACAGTTTATCCATCAATCCCATAATCGATTTAACCTCATTTACCCAAGACGCTGGCGCGTCCTGCCCTTTTTGGGCTCTATTATTATCATTTTATTTTAACCCTATCGCCTTGAGATGTCAAACCTGATGTTTGTCCCTTTTGGAAAGACTTTGTAACATTTTGCAATACACGAAAAGGGGTTTGTTTTGCCCTTTCCCCCAATGGTATTTTTAGGGCTGGCTTCTTCTCTTATTTCTCTGCGGTTTTACCTTGACAAATGTTATAATTCAATGTATTGTATTGTTATAGAACATTTCCATTACACGGAAAGAGGTGCCATGTCTTGGAGAAAAAGAAAATTGTCATTGGCGTGATTGGGGCGGACGTCCACGCGGTGGGCAACAAAATTCTGTATCACGCCTTTACCGAAGCGGGTTTTGACGTCATCAACCTGGGAGTCATGGTCTCTCAAGAGGAATATATCAATGCGGCGATTGAGTCAAATGCGGACGCCATTGTGGTCTCCTCCCTGTACGGCCACGGAGAACTGGACTGCCGCGGCCTGCGGGAAAAATGCGACGAAAGCGGCCTTAGGGGAATTCTCCTCTATGTGGGCGGCAACATCGTAGTGGGCAAACAGCCTTTTGAAGAAGTGGAAAAGCGCTTTAAAGCCATGGGCTTTGACCGGGTCTTTGGGCCGGGCACTCCCCCCGAAACCACCATCGCGGCCCTGAAAGAGGATTTGGGCATCACCGATTAAACGAAGAGGAGACAACCCTGTTGGAAGCCGTATTGCTAATTGATTTTGGCAGCACCTATACCAAGGTCACCGCCGTGGACGTTACGGAAGCCCGGCTGCTGGGCACCGCCGCCGCCTACACCACGGTGGAAACCGACGTGGGGGAAGGGCTGTCCGCCGCTCTGGCCAAGCTGGAGCAAATAACCGGGAAGGTTACATACCAAAAGCGGCTGGCCTGTTCCAGCGCCGCCGGCGGGCTGCGGATGGTGGCCATCGGCCTGGTACCGGAGCTGACCGCCAAAGCGGCCAGGCTGGCCACCCTGGGGGCGGGCGCCAAGCTGATCGGAAACTATTCCTATCAACTCAACGAAGACGATATCGAGGAAATTGACGCCCTCAAGCCGGATATTGTGCTGTTGACGGGAGGCATCGACGGCGGCAACTCCGAGGCCATCCTCCACAACGCCAGGATGCTTTCCGGCTGCCGCTGCGACTTTCCGGTGGTGGTGGCCGGAAACCGCAGTTGCGCCCGGCAGGTGGCCAAGCTTTTGGAACCCAAGACCTCTTACGTCGTGGAAAACGTCATGCCCCAGCTCAACCGGCTCAACATTCTGCCGGCCCAGCGGCAAATCCGGGAGCTGTTTCTGGAGCAGATTATTCGAGCCAAGGGGCTTTCCCGGGAGGCGGCCCTGGTGGACGGCATCCTGATGCCCACCCCCGCCGCCGTCCTGACGGCCGTGGAGCTGCTGGCCAAAGGCTGCCCTGGGCATCCCGGCATCGGGGAGCTGATTTGCGTCGACTTAGGGGGAGCCACCACCGACGTTTACTCCATCGCCTCGGGAGCTCCCCGCAGGGACACCACCGTTTACAAAGGCTTGCCGGAGCCCTACGCCAAGCGGACGGTGGAAGGGGACATCGGTATGCGCTATTCGGTGCAGGGCATCCCCGAAGCGGCCGGGTATCAGCGCCTGGCCGAGGTGGCGGGGCTTTCCGAAGAAAAGGCGCGGGAGCTGGTGGAATACCTTGCCGCACACACCGATTCGCTGCCCGACACCCCCGAACTGGAACAGATGGACTTTGCTTTGGCCTCCCTTGCCATCGAAACCGCTGTGGCCCGCCACTGCGGCACCATGGAGCAGGTCTTTACCCTGGCGGGAACCGCCCTTGCCCAAACCGGCAAGGACTTGACGGGGGTGGAGCGGCTGGTGCTGACCGGCGGCGCCCTCATTCACGCCAAAAAGGTGGAGGAAATTGCCGCCCACGCGCTGTACAGCGCCAGACAGCCGGAATCGCTGCGCCCGATGCAGGCGGAAGTTTTGGTGGATCAATCCTACATTCTGGCAGCCATGGGATTGCTGGCAGGCCATTATCCCATATCCGCGCTCAACGTTATGAAAAAGGAGTTAATCAGTCATGGATTTGCGCAATCGAAAAATTGACAAAGACGTGTTCATGGCTTCTCGCGCCGAGGTTCTGTCCCAGTGGCCCACCGGCAAACGGGTGGATTTGGAGGAAGCCGTCGCCTTTCATAAAAGCCTTCCGGAACATAAAATTTTCTCCAGTAAGCTGATCCAAGCCAAAAAGGCAAAGAAAACCCTGATTCAGCCTCGGGCGGGGGTGCCTCTGCTGCAGGACCACATCAAGCTGCTCACCTACCTGCAGGACCAGGGGGAAGCGGACCTGCTGCCCACCACCATCGACAGCTACACCCGCCAAAACCGCTATCAGGAAGCGCAAATCGGCATCGAGGAAAGCATTCGCCAGTCCAAATCCATGCTCAACGGCTTTCCCGCCGTCAACCACGGCGTCGACGCCTGCCGCTCCATCATTGACAGCCTGAACGTGCCGGTGCAGGTCCGCCACGGCACCCCCGACGCCCGCCTTCTGGCCGAAATCTGCTGCGCCGGCGGCTTTACCAGCTTTGAGGGAGGCGGCATCTCCTACAACATCCCCTACGCCAAAAACGTAAGCCTCGAAGTCACCATCCGGGACTGGCAGTATGTGGACCGCCTGGCCGGTTTGTATGAGGAAATGGGGGTCTCCATCAACCGGGAGCCCTTTGGCCCCCTCACCGGCACTCTGGTTCCCCCCTGCATCTCCCACGCCGTCGCCATCATCGAAAGCCTGCTGGCGGCCGAGCAGGGCGTGAAGAATATCTCCGTGGGTTACGGTCAGTGCGGCAACCTGATTCAGGACGTGGCCGCCATCCGCTCCCTGGAGGAACTGACGGAGGAATATCTGAAGAAGTACGGCTACGACGACGTGGTGGTGACCACCGTGCTGCACCAGTGGATGGGGGGCTTCCCTCAGGACGAAGCCAAAGCCTTCGGCGTCATCAGCTGGGGCAGCGTGGCGGGAGCCCTGGCCCAGGCCACCAAGATTATTGTCAAGACGCCCCACGAAGCCATGGGTATCCCCACCATGGAAGCCAACGCAGAAGGCCTGCGCTGCACCAAGCAGGTGATTTCCATGCTGGCGGACCAGCCCCTGAACAACGCCCAGGTCGCCGCCGAGATGGAGATTATTAAGGCCGAAACCAAGTGCATTCTGGACAAATGCTTCGAGCTGGGAGAAGGGGACATCGCTGTGGGCACCGTGGCCGCCTTCCAGACCGGCGTGCTGGACATTCCCTTTGCCCCCAGCCGCTACAACGCCGGCAAGCTGCTGCCCGCCCGGGACAACGAGGGCGCCATCCGCATCCTCACCCCCGGCAACGTGCCTCTTTCCAAGGAGCTGCTGGACTTCAACACCGCTAAGATTCAGGAGCGGGCCAGGCAGGAAAAACGGGCCGCCTCCTTCCAGATGGTCATCGACGACGTGTACGCCATCGGCAAGGGCCGTTTGGTGGGCAGACCCTGATTCGAGCCAACCACATCCAATAGAGAAGGTGTCATGATGAAAATTATCGACCTTATTTGCGCGCCGGGGCGCACCGGATTTTTCTTCGACGACCAGCGGGCCATCAAAAAGGGAGCCGTTCCCGACGGCGCCACCTACCGGGGGGAGCCGGTTACTCCCGGCTTTACCGCCGTGCGGCAGGCGGGGGAGGCCATCTCCATTCTCTTTCTGCTGGAAGACGGCCAGATTGCCTGGGGAGACTGCGCCGCCGTACAGTATTCCGGAGCCGGCGGCCGCGACCCTCTGTTTTTGGCCCAAAACTTCATCCCCTTTATTGAAACGCACCTCAAACCCCTCTATGTGGGCAAGGAAATCACCACCTTCCGGGCCATGGCCGAGGAGCTGGAACATATCCAGGTGGAAGGCAAGCGGCTCCACACCGCCATCCGCTACGGCGTCAGCCAGGCGCTGCTGGACGCGGTGGCAAAATCCCAGCACAAGATGATGTGCGAAGTGGTGGCCGAGGAATACCGCTGCCGGCTTTCCGACGAAATGATTCCCATCTTCACCCAGAGCGGCGACTCCCGCTACGACAACGCCGACAAGATGATTGTCAAGGGCGCTCAGGTGTTGCCTCACGCCCTCATCAACCACGTGGCCACCAAACTGGGCCAGAAGGGAGAGCTGCTGGAGGAGTACATCCGCTGGCTGCGGGATCGAATCATCGCCCTGCGCACCGACGAAAGCTACGCCCCCACCCTGCACATCGACGTTTACGGCACCATCGGCCTTGTGTTTGGCAACGACAACTACGAGGCCATGGCCGATTATCTGGCCCGCCTGGAAAAGGCCGCCGCTCCCTTTAAGCTGCGCATCGAAGGTCCCATGGACGTGGAGGACCGGGAAAAGCAGATGCAGGCCCTCAAGGCCCTCACCGCCGTCATCGACCGGCGGGGCATCGGGGTGGAAATTGTGGCCGACGAATGGTGCAACACCCTGGAGGACATCAAATACTTTGCCGACAACAAGGCGGGCCACATGATTCAGATCAAAACCCCCGACCTTGGCAGCGTCAGCAACATTGTGGAGGCCGTCCTCTACTGCAAGGAAAAGGGCATCGGCGCCTACCAGGGCGGCACCTGCAACGAAACCGACCGCTCCGCTCAGGTCTGCGTCCACCTGGCCATGGCCACCAGTCCCACGCAGATTCTGGCAAAGCCCGGCATGGGAGTGGACGAGGGCTACATGATTGTCTTCAACGAAATGCAGAGAATCCTGGCCGTTGCAAAGGCCAAAAAGCTGATATAACCAGCCGGGGAATCCCCCGAACACACTCTTGAGACGGATAGACACCGCCACAAGGAAAGGAAGGATCAATCGATGAAAGAGGAGTTTCGGATTCTTTCCGCTACCGCCATTTTGGGATACGGTTTTCCGGTGGCCTCCTTTGAAGAGGGGATGAAGCGCAATCCCCACCTCATTGCCGTGGATGCAGGCTCCACCGACCCCGGCCCGTACTATCTGGGAGCCGGCGTCTCCTTCACCAACCGGGACGCGGTCAAACGGGATTTGGAGCTGATGATTAAGGCCGGCGTGGAGCGGGGAATTCCCGTGGTCATCGGCACCGCCGGCGGCAGCGGCGGCGAGCCTCATCTCCAATGGAACAAAGAGATTATTGAAGAAATCGCAAGAGAGCAGAATCTGCACTTTAAGCTGGCGCTCATTCACGCTGAAATCCCCCGCGAAGAAGTAAAAAAAGCGCTCAAGGAAGGGCGGATACACGCGCTGGAGCCGGGAGTGGACGGGACAGGCCTGACCGAAGAGGACATCGATGCCACCAGCCGCATTGTGGCCCAAATGGGCATTGACCCCTTTATTGCCGCCTTTCAGGGCGGCGCCCAGGTGATTTTGGCAGGCAGAGCCTACGACCCTGCCGTCTTCTCCGCCTTGGCGGTGGCTCAGGGTTACGACATGGGCCTTGCCACCCATCTGGGCAAGATTTTGGAATGCGCCGCCATCTGCGCCACTCCCGGCAGCGGCTCCGACTGCATGTTCGGCTACATTGGGGATGATTACTTCCGCGTGGAGCCGCTGAGCCCTCAGCGCAAATGCACCACCGTTTCGGTGGCCGCCCATACGCTATATGAGAAAACAAACCCCTACATCCTGCCCGGCCCCGGCGGCCATCTGGACCTGACCGGCACCAGCTTTGAGCAGGACACCGAGACCACCGTCAAGGTGCGGGGCAGCAAGTTCGTTCCCGGCAAACAGTACGCCCTCAAGCTGGAAGGCGCCAAGCGGATTGGCTTCCGCACCGTCTCCATCGCCGGCACCCGGGACCCCGTGATGATGAGCCAAATCGACAACATCATCCAAGGCGTCAAAGAGCGGGTGGCCGACAACTTCTCCAGCAAGAACTGGAATTACTACCTCAACTTTATCGTCTACGGCCGGGACGGCGTCATGGGCAGCCTGGAGCCTTTGCGCAACCAGCCCAAATCCCATGAGTTCGGCATTGTCATCGAGGCGGTGGCGGATACCCAGGAGCAGGCGGACGCCATCTGCGCCTCCGCCCGGTCCACCATGCTGCACTACGGCTACCAGGGCCGCCGGGCAACCGCCGGCAACCTGGCCTTCCCTTACAGCCCCAGCGATTTCCACTGCGGAGAAGTTTACGTCTTTTCCGTTTACCACCTGATGGACGTGGAGGACCCTGCCGCCCCCTTCTCCATCGACTACCTTCAGCTTTAAGGAGGCGCTCGTATGAAAACCAAACTCACCGATTTGGCCAGCGTCATCCGATCCAAAAACTCCGGGCCTTACGAGCTGACCATGGACATCATTTTCAACGATTTCGACGGCTTTGAGAAGGTGCGCAAGGCCAAGGTCATCAACGAAGAACTGGTCTGCAGGCTCTACAACATCGCCCCCAAAGATATTGTGGGAATCGTGGAGTTTGAGCCCGCGAAGGCCATCAAAATCACCATCCGCCGTCCCCTTTGCTCGGGCAACCTGGGCGAAACCGACGTGTACGGCGCGCAGCAGCACGCCCCTCTGTTGGATTTGGAAGTTGATTGGTAAGTCCCTTTCTCGAGAGATTTGTAAAGCAGCCCCTTTCAAACTCTCCGAAAGACGCGCAGCCTGACTGCGCGTCTTTCTTTTTTATTTTTTGCAACAAATTTTTTAATTTTTTGCACCCTTAATGTGGATATCTGTAAGACCTTGCATTCTGCGACAAGGGGTATGGTAATGGAACGGGAAAACTATTATCTCATGCTGGAGCTGCCCATCGACCCGCCCACCGAGGACCCGGGGGAAATCCGCTCCGCCATTCAGCGCAAAAAGCAGGAGTGGACCCGCTGGCAGGACCATCCCGGCAAGCGGGCGCTGGGCCTTGCCAATTTGGCCGCCCTGCCCGACATCGAGCAGGTGATGTTCGACCCGATCGCCCGCAAAAGCGAAGCCCGCAAGGCGCTGGAGCTGCGGGACGACATGATGCGGCGTATGGAGGCCGAGCTGCGGATTCTGGAGGGGAAGGGGCACCTGCTTCCCCGGGAAGTGTCCGCGCTGGCCATGAAATACAGAGTTTACGGCGTCAGCCAGAAAACCATTCACGAGCTGGCGCAGGTGCCGATTTCGGAGGAGCCTCCCATTCCCAAGGAACCGGAACAGCCGGGGGAAGTGCTGGACCGCTTAACCGCCAAAACCATCGCAAGAAACTTAACGATTTTGGGACAGCCTGACCTGTACGCCTTTTTGGGGGAGCCCCCTTACTCCTCCATTAAAAAGCTGCGGACAGCCGCCGAGCAAAAGCGCCGCTCCGCCGCCTCCGAGGGGAAAACCGCCGCGTCGGTTGCGACCCAGGAGCTTGCGGGCATCTGCCTGCGCATCTTTGAAAACTTTGACTCCAAGCAGCTCTACGACCGCTACCTTCGCATATCCACCCACCCCGCCCTGGGGGAGATGATTGACCAGGAGTTTGTGCGGTCCCGCTACATCAGCCCGGTGGCCATGATGCGGCTGGTCAACTACGCGGTGGAGGCCTGCGGCATGCGGGTGCTGGAGGCGGAAGATTACATCCGCCGATACTGCGCCGCCTATCAAATTCCGGTGGACATGGAAAAGCCGTTGATGACTTGCCCGGCCTGCGAACATCAGGTAGGGCGGGACAGCGTGGTCTGCCCCAACTGCGCCGCCCCCTTGAAAGGCAACTGCCCCGCCTGCGGCGCCCCCTTTGAGGAAGGCCCCGCCGCCTGCGCCGCCTGCGGCTTTATATTGAAGGATATGGTCAAAGCCCTCCCTTACCTGGAGGACGCGCAGGGCGCCATCCTCGACCGCAGCTGGAGCGCCGCCCTGCGGAGCCTTGCCTATGTGGAGCAGTACTGGCCCGGCCATCCGGAAATCGGGCCTTTGAAGGCCCGGGCCAAGCAGCTGGAGGAGCGGTACGCCTGGTATGTGGACCAGCTCAACGACTGCATCGGCAAAAACCAGTACTACGCGGCGCTGGACCTCATCGACCGGGCGAAGGAAGAGCGCTTTACCCTGCCCGACGCCATTGTCCGGCAAGTACATAAAGTCATTGAAGATTTGGAGCGGCAGCTCTCGGCCCTCACCGCCCAGCCCACCCCCGACATCGACAAGCTGATGGAGCTTTCCGGCACGGTGGCGGACAGCCTGGAACTGACCCGGCTGCTCAACCGCTATCCCCCTCTGGCGCCCAGCCATCTGGAAGCATCCCTGCAGGGAAGGCTGGTGCATCTGGGGTGGACTACCAGCGATTCCCCCGGCAAGGCCGATTATGTGCTGGTCCGCAAGGAGGGCAGCGTTCCCTATACCGCCTTTGATGGCGACGTACTCTACCAGGGTCCGGCCACCTCTTTTGTGGACAGGCAGGCCCCCGCTCTCAAGGAAATTTACTACCGGGTGTTTGCCCGCCGGGGCAACGTCTTTTCTCCCGGCGGCTCCCATTGCGGGCCCATTCTCATCATCCCGGAACTGGAGGATTTGCGCATCCTGCCTGCCGACCAGGCGGCCCAGATTTTCTGGAAGGTCAACCCGGATTTACGGGAAGTGCGCATCTGGCGGAAATTAGGGGGAGAGCGCCCCGCCGGCCCCGGGGAAGGGGTGTTCCTCCAGACCAACCGCATCGACGGCTACATGGACACCAAAATCAAAAACGACGTGGACTACTGGTACTATCTGGTGGCGGTTTACTCGGTGGACGGCCGGGAGGTGACGTCCAAAGGGGTTTGCGCCACCGTGACTCCCCACCGGATTTTAGCGCCGGTGGAGCAGTTGACCATCGCCAAATCCAGCCATGGAGAAAACGAGTTTGTGGTCAACTGGGGCGGCGGCGATTACCCGGATTTGCTGCTGCTGGCAAGTCCCAAAAAGCCCGCCTTTGAAGCGGGGGACATCTTCCCGGTGGAGGAGCTGCTGGGTAAGTACCGCAACCTTTCCCTGCATGCCCGCACCGTCGACTCCGGACGGTTCCGCCACAACTTTGTGGGCAGCGTTTACATCTTTGCCGCCATTCCCTTTGGCAAATTTGCCGCCGTGGGGGAGCCCCAGCGCCTGACCAACCTGCCGGAAGTGCGGCAGCTGGCCGCAGGTCTTGTGGGGGAGGATTTGTGCCTCAACATGCGCTGGCCCATGGGCCTGACCCAGATTGCCGTCGCCTGGCGGACCGACCACTACCCCAAATCCATGGAGGAGCCGGGCACCCATCTGCTGCGGGTGACCAAAGAGCAGTACGACTACGACGCCGGCGTCATCCTGCGGGGAATGGGGACGGGATGCTATTACTTCAAGGTTTATTCCCTCTTTACCGACGCCGACGGCGCCGTCCTTTCCTCCGAAGGGGTCACCCTGACTTATAAGAACCTGCCCCGGAAGGAGATTTCCTACCGCTTTGCCTATCGGCGGAAGATGCTCACGGGCAAAGCCGAGCTTACGCTGACGGTTTCCGGGCAGGAGCCCTTTGCGCTGCCTCCGGCGGCGGTGTTGCTCCAGACGGGGCGGCTGCCCCTTTCCCGCTCCGACGGGGAAGTGCTCTTCAAGCTGGACCAGGAAACCCGGGTGGATGGAGAGGTTCTCATCCAGTACGAAATCGACCAGCTGCCCAACAACGCCTACCTGCGCCTTTTCTTTTCGGAGGACGCGCCCTACCAGCGTTTTCGCCTTATGGCAACCTCCCAGCTCAAGCTGACTTAACCTATTGCTATCAGCCATCCTTAGGAGCGTGATTTGGATATGAAGCTTTGTCCCAAATGCTTTGCTTCGGTGGAGGCGGCGGGCTACGCCTGCAGCGCCCCCCACTGCAGCCGGGCTGGAATTCCCGTACCCCCCGCCGCGGAGCAGGAGGAGGGGGCCGCGCCCCTTTGTCCTGCCTGCCAATCCCGGATGACGGTGAAAGTCTGTCTGGAATGCGGGTTTGAATTGGACCCCGACGCGCTGCAGCGGGGCCTGCTCTGCTTTTCTCTGGTGGGGGACCAGGGAGTGGGGAAAAGCAACTACCTGGGCGTGCTGATACGGGAACTGGCGGGGGAGTTTTGCCGGGTGTACGGCGCCACCCTTTACCCCACGGGGGGAGACCGCACCATGGACCGTTACCAGCGCATCTACTCCCGGCCCTTGTACGATTTGGGCGTCTGCGTGCCCCCCACCGAGCGGGAGGACGTGGACCCGCTGACTTATACCCTGCTGTTTTCCGATGACTCGGCGGCGGGGCGCACCTGTGCCTTGGCGTTTTATGATTCCTACGGCAAAAACTTTCAAAGCGAAGCCAACATGGCGCTATACAACCGCAGCATCTACCACTCGGCGGGGATTTTGCTGCTGGTAGACCCGGCCCAGTTCCCCGCCATTCGGGAGCAGCGCAGCGCCAGGGGCTTGCCCCTGACGCCGGGGGACCCTCAGGAGCTGCTGCTGCGCACCATTCACCTGCTGCGGGCGGGGCTGGGCCTTGCCAGCGTGGAGCAAAAAATTCCGGTGCCGCTGGCCGTCTGCGTCACCAAGATGGACACCCTATTCCACCAGTTGGACCCCGCCAGCTTTGTGCGGGACCCCTCCCGCAGTTTGCGCCAGCCCGCCCTTAGCGAAGCCGACCTTTCCTCCTGCAGTATGGAGATGGAAAGCCTGCTGGAAGTGTGGGGGGCCGGAGAGTTGTTGCGGCATGTCAAAAGTCAGTTCCAGGACTGGTGCTTCTTTGGACTCAGCGCTCTGGGCAATTCCCCTGGAGAGCAGGGGGAAATCCCCCGCATCTCGCCCCACCGGGTGCTGGACCCTTTGTTGTGGCTGCTTTGGCGCAACCAAATTCTCAAGGCGGAATAAACGCAAAAAAGCCCGGAGCCATTTGGTTCCGGACTTTTTCATGTTGGAACAAGGCGCAAAAAAGCGGCCTTCACATCTTTTGCAAATGCCGCTTGATTGGCTGTATTGTTCGGTCACTGCGCTTACAGGGCCGCGGGAATCTCCAAATTCGGGGTTTCCACCCGCCTGATGTCCGCTCCCAAGGACCGGAACTTTTCCACCACGTCTTCGTAGCCCCGTTCAATGTGGTAGATATCCTCGATTTCGGTGGTGCCTTTGGCGGTGAGGGCGGCAATCATCAGTGCGGCCCCCGCCCGCAAATCGGTGGCCTTCACCGGCGCTCCCGTCAGGGTTTCCACCCCCTGCACCACGGCCACTTTGCCGTCCACCTGGATGTTGGCTCCCATCCGGGCCAGCTCGTCCACATAGCGGAAGCGGTTGTCCCACACGCCTTCGGTGACGACGCTGGTGCCTTTGGCCAGCGTGAGCATGGCGGTAAACTGAGGCTGCATGTCGGTGGGGAAGCCGGGGTGGGGCATGGTCTTGATGGTGGTGGCGGACAGAGGGCCCCTGCGGCGGACGCGGATGCTCTCGTCAAACTCCTCCACCTCCACCCCCGTCTGAATGAGCTTGTTGGTGATGGACTCCATGTGTTTGGGGATGACGTTTTTCACCAACACATCCCCGCCGGTGGCGGCGGCGGCAATCATATAGGTACCCGCTTCGATTTGGTCGGGGATGATGGTGTAGTCGGCTCCCCGCATGATGTCCACGCCGTGGATTTTGATGACGTCGGTGCCCGCGCCCCGGACATCGGCTCCCATGGTGTTGAGGAAGTTGGCCAAGTCCACAATATGGGGCTCCTTGGCGGCGTTTTCCAATATGGTCAGGCCTTTTGCCCGCACGGCCGCCAGCATCACGTTGATGGTGGCGCCCACGCTCACCACGTCAAAGTAGATATGGGAGCCCATCAGCTGCTTTTCCACTTTTGCGTTGATCATGCCGTGGTCGATGCTGACGGTGGCGCCCAACGCCTCAAAGCCTTTGATGTGCTGGTCGATGGGGCGGACGCCGAAATGGCAACCTCCCGGCATGGAAACGCTGGCTCTGCCGCAGCGGCCGATCAAAGCGCCAAGGTAGTAGTAGGAAGCGCGCAAATAACGGGCCAGGTCGTAGGGAACGGTTGGATTGTGGATGTGGGTGGTGTCGATTTCCACCGTGCTTTTATCTAAAAAACTGACAGACGCCCCCATGGACGAGAGCATCTTCAGCAGAATACTGACATCGCTAATGTTTGGGATGTTGCGAATCACGCAACGCCCTTTTGCCAGAAGGGTGGCGGGAATCACAGCTACCACAGCATTTTTGGCCCCGCCAATGGAAACTTCTCCTGTCAGGCGGTTACCGCCCTGTATGACAAACTTTTCCAACCAAATTAACTTCCTTTGCTGTATGGTGTCGTGCGCAAGAATTTAGGGCTCTTTCCTTCCTGAATTTTACATCGCTCGTGAAAGAACCCTGAATCGACCTGTCTGGGTTTATTATAACACAAATCCTGTAAAATAAAAGTACGAAAAGATTGCAAGATAGTTTTTGTTTGATAAAAGAATGGGCTTTTTTCGGGCAAAACATACAACGCCGCAAAAATCCTGTTCTCCCGCCGGAAAGGCCCAACGTCCCCGGCTGATTTTGGCAGCCTTTCGGGCCGACATATCATACCATTATTCTCTTATTTGTGATATAATCGAACCAGAAAGCACCGGCGGCTGCCGCAAAGGGCGGCCCGCTGTCTGGAGGAAGTTATGACCAAAAAAGAAAAGGCGGCCGCCATAGTGGCGGCTTTGGAAGAGGAATATCCCGACGCCATCTGCTCGCTGGATTACGAGGAACCTTATCAGCTGTTGATTTCGGTGCGGCTGGCCGCCCAATGCACCGACGCCAGAGTCAATCAGGTCACCCCCATTTTATTTAAGGCCTACCCGACTTTGAAATCGTTAGCCGAAGCCAATGTGGCGGACGTGGCGGAAATTGTCCGCCCCTGCGGACTGGGGAACGCCAAGGCCCAGGACATTGTGGCCATGTGCCAAATCCTGCTGACCCAATACGGCGGGGTGGTGCCGGACACCATGGAGGAGCTGCTCAAACTCCCCGGGGTGGGGCGCAAAACCGCCAACCTCATTTTGGGGGATGTGTACGGAAAGCCGGCGGTGGTGTGCGACACCCACTGCATCCGCATCACCAATTTGATGGGGCTTGCCACCTCCAAAAACCCCCTGCAGGTGGAAAAGCAGCTGCGGGCCATTTTGGACCCGGAAAAATCCAACGACTTTTGCCACCGTCTGGTGCTCCACGGCAGGGCGGTCTGCAAGGCGCGGAACCCCCAGTGCCATATCTGCTGCTGCAACCAGCTCTGCTCCTATGGGAAAAAGGCGGTTTCCGCTTTCAAATAGCAAAAACCCGGTATGCCGTCATACCGGGTTTTTATCATTCCGGGGAGCGCCGCTTTGGCAACAGGCTTGCCGTCATGCGAAGGAAAAACATCAGATTGCCAAAATTGCAGCCCAATATCAGAGCCAAAATGCCGATTTCGTACCAGACCCAGTGGGGGGGCTCCGACAATCCCACCCAGCACTGCAGCAGCAGCAAACCCAGGTTCAGGGCAATCCGCAACGGCTGCATGGCGATGGTCATGTACCGGCGGGAATCCACCGCCCGGATCAGAAACACCACAAAGAAACTGGCAAAGGTGGCAAAGGCGGCTCCGTTGGCTCCAAATTTGGGAATCAGCAGCCAGTTAAGCAAAATGTTGAGCAGCGCGCCGATAAAGGTGGTGACGGTCACCATCATGTTCTTTTTGGCGGTGTTGTAAACCGTCCCCAAAAAAGTGACCAGGCAGGAAAAGCTCACCGCCAAAATCAAAAAGGGGACATAGCGCCAGGATTCGTAAAAATCTTTCGCCACCAGAATCCGGGTGATGGGCTTGATGAGGAGCAAAATCCCCGAGGCGGCCGAAAACACCAACGTGTAGTAGCAGCGAAAAACGGTGGAGAAGAACCTGGCGCTTTCTTTTTTATCCTTTTCCCCAAAGGCGGAAAGCTGCCAGGCCTGGATGAAAATGGCGGACACCAACGTAATCATCATGGGGATTTTGTAGGCCACGTTGTAAAGGCCGTTGACATCCAGCCCCACCATGTAGGTGACAAAGTACCGGTCGGACAGATTGGTAATCCACCAGAAAATGGCGGTGGGCACCAGGGGGATGCTGTAGGCCAGCATCTCCTTCGTCACCGAAAGCTTGAACTTCCCCGGCTGGAAGAAGCGGTGCAGCCGCAGCAGCAAAATCAGCAGCAGGGCGGAGCATCCGTCGGCGATGACGGTGGCAAGGCCGTCCCCCACCACTCCCATTTTGGCGCCCGCGATAAACGCCACCTTAAGGGTAATGGTCAGCGCCGTGGTGAAGATGCCGTCCAGGGCAAACAGGCGGACAAATCCCCCCGAACGGACAAAGTGGGTGACCACCGAGCGCATGGCGGAGGTAAACACATAGGCGTATATGAGGGGAAGGTATCCCGAAATCAGCTCTATGCGCCGCAGCAGCGG
>JAKPGH010000212.1 GCA_029550985.1 Bacillota bacterium | reverse complement strand
CTTCCAGCAATTTGAGCGCCTCCCCCAACACCTGCGCCCCCGACGGGTTGTGGGCGCCGTCCAGCACGATATAGGGCTTGCGGCCCAGCACCTCCAGCCGGGCGGGAAAGCTCACCCGCCCAATGCCCTCCACAATATCCTCGTCGGCGACGTAAAGCCCCCGCCTGCCCGCGGCCCGAAGGGTTTCAACAGCCACCGACGCGTTGAGCACCTGATGAGCTCCCACGAGGGGAACGGTCAGCTCCAAACCGTCGTAAATCATCCGGGTGCCGAAAAAGTCCATGCTCAGCACCTGCGCCTGTTTGGGAAGAATCAGCGGGTTGTTTTCTTCGGCGCAGCGGCGGCGCACCACCTCCAGGGCCTTGGGGTCCTGCCTGGGATAACAGACGGTGACCCCGCCTGGCTTGATGATCCCGCACTTTTCCATGGCGATTTGCTGGATGGTGTCGCCCAAATACTCGGTGTGGTCCAGGCCAAGGCTGGTGATGACCGACACCACCGGCGTTTGGATGACGTTGGTGGCGTCAAAACGCCCCCCCATGCCCACCTCCAGCACCACCACGTCCACCCGGCGGCGCTGAAAGTAGTCCATGGCCACCGCCAGCAGGGTTTCAAACTCGGAGGGGGGCTCCCCTTCCGCGTTCAACGCATCCCAGTGGGACTTTACCAGGGCGGTGCTTTGGACAAGGTCCCGGGGGGCTATCATCTCCCCGTCCACCTGGATGCGCTCCCGGAAATCCAGCACAAAGGGGGAAATGTAAAGGCCGGTGCGGTAACCCGCCCGGGAAAGCGCCCGACTGACCATGGCGCAGGTGGAGCCTTTCCCGTTGGTGCCGGCCACGTGGATAAACCGCAGTGTATCCTGGGGATTGCCCATCCGCTCCAGCAACCGCCGAATCCGCCGCAAGCCGGGCTTTTTGCCAAAACGGGGGATGCCGTGTATAAAATCCAGTGATTCCTGATAGGTCACATTCATTCTCTCCTGTCTGAAACAGCGGCTACGCCCACCCCTTTATCCTCCTGGGTTGTGCTGGCGGGTAACGCCGTTCCCAACTTGTCCCGAATGGCCTTTTCCAAACCGGGCAGGTTGTAATTGTTGACTTTAAGATGGGGAATTTTGGCGGCATCCAACACCTGGAGCCCCCAATCGCTGTTGTAGTCCGCCGTCAATACGGCCAGCACCGGCTTTCCGCTGGGAATCTGAAACAGCAGGAAGGGGACGGTTTCTTTCACCGCCTTTTTCCGGAAAGCGTATCGGCGTTTTTCCTCCTGCGCCTGCACCGCCACGGAGAGGGGGGCCCTGGCGGTCACCTGAAGATTCAACTTCTGGCAGACGGTGTGCAGGTCGTTGTAGAGGGCAAGCTCCCTCTTATTCAATAAGGCGCAGGTCTCCAAGGGGGGAATGGGTTTGCCGTCCCGGTCCTGGACCGCCACCACAATCATGGCGAAGATACAACCTAAGATACCCGCTATCAGAAAAAACATAATGGCTGGCAAAGGGCTTCACTCCCGTATTTGAAGTTGTGGGCGGAAAAGACATGTTTTGTCGGACATCCGCATATTGTTGTACTGTATGGCGCGAATATTTTTGGTGAGGTGTTGTTATGATAAAGCGTCTATTGGCAGTAGGGCTGAGTTTGCTGCTGGTATTGGCTCAAAGCGGAACCGCCTTTGCGGATGAAATCGACGTAGACCTGAAACTGGACGAGGGTCTGCCGGAAGCGGTACAGGTCATTACGCTGGCGGAGGATTCCATTCCGGCCAAATCCGCCATTTTAATGGATCAGCAGTCGGGGCGGGTGCTGTTTGAGCAAAACGCCGACGAACCGGTGGCCCCCGCTTCCATTACCAAAATTATGACCTTGCTGCTGGTGATTGAAGCTTTGGAAGAAGGGAAAATCTCCCTGGAGGACAAGGTGGTTACCTCGGAACTGGCCGCTTCCATGGGAGGCTCCCAAATTTGGCTGGAGCCGGGCGAGGAGATGACCGTCGACGAGCTGCTGCGTGCCGTGGCCATTGCCAGTGCCAACGACGCGTCGGTGGCGCTGGCCGAGCATGTGGCCGGCAGCGAGCCCGCCTTTATTGAACGGATGAACAAGCGGGCGGCTCAACTGGGGATGCAGAACACCCGCTTTTTAAACTGCACCGGATTGGACGAGGAAGGTCACGTCACCACTGCCCGGGATGTGGCCATCGTCTCCCGGGAGTTGATTTCCCACCCCATGATTATCGAATACTCCACCATCTGGATGGATGAGCTGCGAAACGGGGAAACCCAACTGGTCAACACCAACAAGCTGGTGCGGTTTTATCCCGGCGCCACCGGCCTGA
>JAKPGH010000209.1 GCA_029550985.1 Bacillota bacterium | reverse complement strand
GGCAGGAAAAACGCAACGGCTGGCAAATTGACCCCGGCCTAGTCAGCTATGCTCCGGGAGTGGTGCCCGCTCTCGCCGGCATCGTGCAGGAATTCAGCAATCCGGGAGATTCCATTGCGTTTTTTACGCCGGTTTACCCGCAGTTCTTCCATGTGGTGGAAAACCGGGACCGAATACCCGCCACCTGCCAGCTCATCGAACGGGACGGCTACTACACCGTCGACTTAGACGCCTTCGAACAAATTTTGAGAGAAAAAAGGCCTCCCCTGCTCATTCTCTGCAACCCTCACAACCCTGTAGGCCGGGTTTGGAATTTGGAGGAGCTCCAGAAAATCGGTGAACTTTGCCTGCGGTACGGCGTCAAGGTTATTTCCGACGAAATCCATTCCGATATTATTCTATTTGGCAACAAGCACATTCCATTTGCATCCATCAGCGATGAGTTTGCGGCCATTACCTTCACCTGCCTCTCCGCCTCCAAGACCTTTAACTTAGCCGGCCTGCAGGCGGCCTTTGTGGTGTTTCCCAGTCCAAAAGCCAAGAAACAATTCGATAAATTCTGGTCCCGCCTGGATTTGAGCAGCAACAACTGTTTTAGTCTCGTGGCTGTGGAAGCCGCCTTCAACGATGGGGAAGAGTGGTTGGAGCAGGTGCTGCGGCACTTTGAACAGAACATGGTATATGTGCAGAGCTTTTTGCAGGAGCACATACCCGAAATTGCCGTGCGGCTTCCCGAGTGCACCTATTTGATGTGGCTCAACTGTAAAGGTCTGGGCCTGAACGACCAGGGACTGGCCGACTTTATGGTTAATAAAGCAAAGCTGGGGCTCAACCGCGGGGTAACTTTCGGTAAGGGCGGAGAAGGATATATGCGGCTCAACGTCGCCTGTCCCATCGGCACGCTGGAAAAGGCCATGCACCAGTTGAAAGACGCTGTGGATAACCTGCTGCACCGCAGTTCAAGTCAAAGCAATTAATCCTCCATATCTTTCCCATTGAGGAGCATCACACAACATGAATTTTTGGGGCCGGGCTTGACCAGGGAGGTTTTCGTCTAAGTAGGGTGAGATGGCTACCCAACACAGTGGCAAGGCGTACCTTGTCAGGGGATACCGATTAGCTAACAGCACAGGGCGGCAAACCCTGCGACCATAACAGTTGAGAAAGTTCAGCACAGCAAATAAGGGACAAAAGTTTTGCAGACCTTTGTCCCTATCTTCTATTTTAGTGACGATGCCCTGCACTGCGCATTTTTTTGGTTGATCCACTCGGTGGATGCGTTCATGGCGGCGCGGCAGGCTTGGGTGGTATCGAGGGCGTTTAACATCACAAAGTCGTGGATGATGGCCTGAAAGCGCATGGCGGTAACCTCCACCCCTGCGGCTCGGAGCTTTCTGGCATAGGCCTCCCCCTCGTCCCGAAGGACGTCGGCTTCCCCGTTTAAAATCATGGCGTCGGGCAAACCTTTCAACTCCTCCAACGAGGCGCGCAATGGGGACGCGGTAATTTCGCGGCGCTCTTTCTCACAGGTGGTGTATTGATTCCAAAACCACATCATCCCGGCGCGGTAAAGGTAATAATTGCAGGCAAATTCCCGGTAAGAGCCGGTATTGAAATCGGCATTGGTGACCGGGTAATACAGCAGCTGCTTGTGTATCTTGATGCCCTTTCGGTATTTGGAAAGGATGGTCATCACCGTGGCCATGTTGCCTCCTACGCTGTCCCCCGCTACCGTCAGGGTATCAAGGTTCAGTTGCCAGTTCATGCCTTCGGCAATTTCGGGAATTAACTGCAGTATGTAGTAACACTGCTCAATGGCCGTAGGATACTTTGCTTCCGGCGAGAGGCTGTACTCCGGAAAGAAGACCACGGAATTGGTGCGGGCCGCCAATTCCCGAACCAGTTTGTCGTGGGTGTGCAGGTTTCCAAAAACCCAGCCGGCGCCATGTATGTAAAAAATGACGTTTGGAATTCCCCTGACGGGTTGGGGCCAAATGCAGTAAAGCGGCACCGTTCCGTAATCGCCGGTGTCCACTTCCAATTTGTAAATGGAGGCCGGGTATTTGAACACGGGAGAATCCTGGGCTTTGTTCAGCCTCTCCCGCCCCTCCTCCGGAGGCAACTGGAAAATCAGCGGCGGAATCGCAGCCTGGTTGCAAACTTCCTCGGCCTGCTTTTCCAGCGGAACACAACGTCTCATATCAAAACCACCTTCCATTGTTGGATACTATAATTTATACAAAATAAGGAAAAAGGTGCAGAGGAGACTTGTCCTTTGCACCTTTCTGATAGTTTTCAGTTAATGATGGTGCCGCCGTTGACGTGAAACATCTGCCCGCTGACATTGGAGGAATCCTCGCAGGCTAGATAGACATAGATGGGTGCCAATTCATATGGCTGAGCAGCACGCTGCATGGGGGTGGTGGAGCCAAAGGTCTGTACCTTTTCCGGCAAGAAGCTGGACACAATCAGCGGCGTCCAAACGGGGCCGGGCGCCACCGCGTTCACTCGAATTCCCTGGGCTACCAGAGAGAGAGCCATGGAGCGGGTAAAGGCCACAATGGCCCCCTTGCTGGCGGAGTAGTCAATCAGGGTGGGGTTTCCCTCAAACGCGGTGACCGAAGCGGTGTTGATGATGGCGGCTCCCGATTGGAGTTTGGGCAGCGCCGCCTTGGTCACGTAGAAATAGGAAAAGAAGTTGCTTTCAAAGGTACAGAGCAACTGCTCCCTGGTGATATCCAAGATGCTGTTCTGAGGATACTGCACCGCCGCATTGTTGACCAGAATGTCCAGGCCCCCCAGTCCGTTGCAGGCTTGGTTAACAGCGTCCACAGCCGCCTCCTCCTGGCGCAGGTCGGCGGCAATGACGACACATTTCCGTCCCAGAGCAGTCACAGCGTCTTGGGTTTGCCTGGCGTCGCTGTTCTCCCGCAGATGGACGATGGCCACGTCGGCACCCTCCTTGGCGAAGGCCACCGCGACAGCGCGGCCGATGCCGCTGTCTCCCCCCGTAATTAGGGCCCGTTTGCCGGCCAGCTTGCCGGCGGCTTTGTAAGCCGGGTTGTCATACTGCGGTTGGGGATTCATTTCCGCTTCCCGTCCCGGCTGCCGGTTTTGATGCTGTGGCGGGAATGTATCTTTGGGTTGTGGCTGCATATTTCTACTCCTTCGCTTTTTGATATATGATTAGGATTCGCAAAAAGAGGGCGATTTATGAAGCCGACAAAACGGATAAACCCCACATCCACGCAGACGCATGGATACGGGGTTATGTTGCAGGGAATTCCAGCTCGTGAACATGAGCGCAGGAGCAGAGTTACGGTATGTAGGCCGTCTGGAGACCAGACGGCACGGAGAAGTCAGAAATCCGCTAGTCGTGGAATTTTCCACATTTCGGGCATTTCTGAGGGCCTTTGTGAACAGGCTTTTTCTTCTTCTCCGGTTCAATGAATTTGCACTCGCAGGTACGGAAGTACTTGCACTGGGTCACTTTCTTGCCAAGGTAATCTTTGCGGTCTTTTTCGCATTTCTTGAAGTCGGGCTCGCAGTGCTTGAACTTGTCATAGTCCCCCCGATTGTCCTGCTTGCCATAGTCCTTTTTCTTGCCATAGTCCTTTTTCTTGCCGTAGTCCCGATATTCTTGCTCGTCGTAATCCCCGTTGTCGTAGTCGCCGTTGTCGTACTCCTCGTAACCGTATTCGTCGTCGTACTCGTAGTCGTAATCACCATCCCACTCGCCGTGTTGGTCGTAGTCGTAATAGTCATTACGCTTGTCGTAGTCGCCGCACGAATAGTTTCTCTCGTACTCGTAACCGTAACTCATTTCTCTTTCACCTTATCGTATGATGATTCGGAAACCGTACAGTTTCCAAACCCAATATATGACCGCCCGCAGCCGTTGGTGAAAGCGTGGGGGCCGTCGATTGACGGTTCGGCATCCTCAAACTGCAAATCTACCGCAGGAAGTTGCAAATTTCAGTTGGTCTTTTGGAAGAGCGAATATTTTGCATGGGTGAGGCAACCTGCATCCATATAGAAACAAAGCAGCTCCCTGCGGTGCGTGACAACACAGGAAGCTGCTTTGCGTTATACTACATTGAAGGGAGATAGCATTAAACGCCGGTGGCGCTCTTTTGAGGTTTTTTGGCTTTGCTGAGCCGCGTGAGCGCAAACGCAATGGCAATCAACGCAATGCCGATGGAATCCGTCACAATGCCGGGAATAATGGTCAGCAAAGCAGCCACGCCCAGGCAAATCCGTGCAGGCACTGCAAATTGCCAATGGAACAGATAACCTTCAAAGGCAGCCACTAGGCACAACACGCCAATGGTGGCGGTGATGCTGGCCAGAATGATTTCGCCTGTCCCTCCCACCATGATCAGGGCCGGGGAAGTCAGGAAAATAAAGGGGACAATGAAAGCAACGATGCCCAAACGGAAAGCCATAAATCCGGTTTTGTTGGGGTCGGCTTCGGCAAGAGCCGCCGCTGTGTACGCGGTGATGGCAACAGGCGGAGTGATGGCTCCAATGCAGCTGAAAATAAAAATAAACATATGAGCTGCAATGGGAAGAATTCCCATTTCAATCAGCGGCGGAGCCAAAACAGCTGCCAAAATGATGTAAACAGCGGTAGGCGGCATACCGCAGCCCAAGATAATGGTGATGATGGCTGCGATCACAGCGCCGATATAGACGTTTCCGCCGGCCACTTGAATCATGGTATAGGACAATTTGGCTCCCAGTCCGGTCATGGAGAGAACGCCCACAATGATTCCGGCTACGGCACAGGTCGCAATAATGGACAAAACCGAACTGGAACCGGAAGCCAACGCCTCGGTGAGATTTTGGAAATTGGGGCGAGTTTCCTTCTTAAAGCATGCCACCACTACAATGGCTAAAATAGAGTAGAAAGCCGCTTTGATGGCGCTAAAGCCCACGCCAATCAGTACCAAAAGGCACAGGATGGGGATCATAAAGATGCCCCGCTCCTTCATGACTCCCCCGACGGAGGGAAGTTCGCTCTTATCCAACCCTTTCAGTCCGGTTTTAATGGCGATGGCATCCACCGACAAAAGAAGAGAAACATAGTACAAAAGCGCCGGCAAAATGGCGGCCACCGCAATTTTGCTGTAGGGCACACCAATGTATTCTGCCATGATAAAGGCGCCCGCTCCCATAATCGGGGGAGTAAACATTCCTCCGGTGGAGGCAACCGCCTCTACCGCGCCTGCAACGTAGTCCTTATAACCGGTTTTCTTCATCAAAGGGATGGTGAAGGAACCGGTAGTCACCACGTTGGCGGCAGAAGAACCGGAGATCATTCCCATCAGGCCGCTGGCAACCACGGCGGTTTTGGCGGGACCGCCGCGATAGCGCCCGGTAATGGCGTAGGAGATATCCACAAACCACTGACCGGTACCAAAGGCTTCCAAAAAGGCGCCGAAGATGACAAACAAAATAATGTAGCTTGCGGCAATACCCATGGGGGTGCCAAAGATACCTTCGGTGGAAACATACAGAAACGTGACGATACGTTTCCAGGATTCTCCCTTATGGGACAAAAAGCCTGGCATGTACGGACCAAGCATGGCATACAGAATAAACACCACAGCCGTTATACTCAAAAACTTGCCGCTGGTGCGGCGAGTGGCCTCCAGCACACAGAGAATCATGATGGTTCCCATAATGATGTCCATGCGGGGAGTGCCACCCACCTTGAGGATGCGGTCCTTCCACACCACCATAATGTAGATGCCCGATGCAGCAAAAGCCGCCGCCAACCCATAATCCAATATCCGGGTCCAAAGGGAGGAATATTTGCCAAACTTCAGCTTGTTGGTGAGAAAGATGGTGGGACAAAGCAATGTGACAAGCAGGGCACGCTGAATCATATCGGAAAAGGTTCCGAATGCGGCCATGTAGAGAAACACCAGTGATGTGACGATGTATAAGAATCGAACCACCGGCTTAATCCAGCGCTCTTCTCCACTCATTGCAGCGCACCTATTTCCCTAAAGTACCGTTCCGCGCCGGGATGCATGGGAATGGGAACATTCTGTGCAGCTGTTTCAATGGACAATTCTTTGGCGGCAGGGTTGGACTGCTGAATCTTTTCCACATTTTCCATCAACACCTTAGTCAGGTCGTACACCAAGCCCTCGGGCAGATCGGAACGGCACACCACCATGTTGGACAGGTGAATGACGGGAATATCCTCAGCGGTGCCGTAAACGTCTTTGGGGATGACGGTTTCGGAGTAGAAGGGATAGTCTTCCAAAATCTTCTTTCTCATCTCTTCTTCAATTTCGAGGATGACAACATCCTTGCGGGTGACGGTCAGCTCGGTGATGGCAGAGGCAGGGTAAGCGGACTGCACCACAACGGCATCGCATTTGCCGTCGGTCAGAGCCGACATACCGTCTGCATAAGAGATGTAGGTGGCGTTGACATCGTCAATGGAAAAACCGTACTCAGCCCAAATATCGGTGGCCATGTTAATGGCTCCGCCACCGGCAGGGCCCATTACCACCCGTTTACCTTTCAAATCCTCCATCTTTTTTATGCCGGTGCCTTCCAGCGTCACCACATGGAAGATGCCCTTTGACAAGCCGCTGAACATAGCGCTGACATTCTTGTGAAACTTCTCGTAAGGAGCAGAGTTGGTCACCGCCGCATAAGCCATAGGGCCCTGAGTGATGGCAATATCCAGAGTGCCGTCTTCAATAAGGCCATTGTTTTCCACTGCGCCGCCAGTTACCTGTGCGGTGGTTTGAATGCCCAGGTTATTGGTGATAGCTTCCGCCATGGCAATACCAATGGGGTAATACGCTCCACCGGAAGCCGCAGTGCCTACCGACAAAAATTTCGGCTTTTCATATTCAAGGGAACCGCTCTCTGCCGCAGAAGACTCCTCAACTGCCGAGGACGGCTCTTTGGAAGCGGCGGACGAGCTGGTTGCAGGGCTGCTGCTTGTTGCTTTTGACGTACTGGAAACGGATCTGCTTGTTGTCTTTGGAGCGGACGAAGCGCACCCCGCAATCATGGAAACCAACAGTAACAGAGAAAGGAAAATGCAAGCAGTTCTTTTCATTTTTAACCCTCCAAATTTAGCAGACAAGTCGGTGAACACCGCGACCCTCTTGAAAGTCCATGGGACTTGCGGGTCGGCAGTTGACTTTTCCTCCACATCTATACTCTGATACCGATAAACGGCTGTATTTCCGCGTTAAGCATTTGCAGCCATGGATGATAGCTGATTCAGGTGGCTTGCGAAGGACTGGACGGCTGCTTTAAAGGGTTACTTTGGGTACGCCGCTGCCTTTCAGGCCCTCGGTCACTTGGGCTTTTTCTTCCTCGGTCAGGGGAAGAACCGGCCGGCGCATCAGAGGCGAAGAGAAAATGCCTCTTTGATAGAGGGCTTCCTTCATGCGGGCATGAGCCTCGCCGGAAGGTTGGCCACCGCCGTAAATTGCTTTGGAGATGGGGAAAATCCGGTCGTCATACTCATGAATCTTTTTAAAGTCTCCGGCTTTGTAGGCCTTGTAAGCTTCGGTGATCAACTCGGGAATGCAGGCTGCAAAGCCGATGAGGGCGCCGTCCACTCCGGGGAAGGTCATGGAAGACATCAGGCTCTCGTCATGGCAGGTCAGCAGGGCGACATGGGGAACTTCCCTTCTCAGTACCCGGACGTCATTTTCATACAGCGGGGTGATGCGGGTTCCCATCTTAATGGCCTTGACATGAGGAATTTCCTTGCACATCTTCACCAAGGTTTCCACCGGGTAGAACGCCTTGGTGATGGCCGGGTAAAGGTGAATGATGATGTCGATATCGGCGCCTTCCGCTACGTCTTTTACATACTGGAAGGGAGCGTCGGGATGCATGCCAAAGCGCAGCCACATGTGAGGAGGCATCAGCAGGATTCCGTCGGCGCCGGCCTCTTTGGCCTCTTTGGCCATTTCAATCGACTCCATGGTGTTCTCGCAGTTGATGCCGGAAATCACCAGCAGACGGTCGCCAACCTCCTCGGAAACAATTTCAACCACTCTTTTCCGCTCGGCGCGGCTCAGGCTGGTAATTTCGCCGGTGTGACCATTGCACACCATGCCCTGAATTTCGTCAAAGGAAGCCAGCCAGCGGACGTATTTGCGCAACTCAGGCTCGTTGATGCTGTAGTCATCGTTCAGCGGAACGCAGATTGCGGGGAAAATAGTCTTCCAATTCTTTACTTTAGGCATGGACATACTCTCCTTCGATGATTCGGTTGATGATGGCTGAATTCTTCTTTGCTCCGCACCTATTGCGCTTTAGATGCGGCTCGTACTTGTTTCCGGAAACACTTCCCTTTAAACAAACGATTGCAGAGGTGCTTGCAATCGTTTGTATTTTAATTTTGTTATAGCATCTCAGCAAAATAATGTCAATGGATGCAATAGTTTCTGCAAATTGTTGCATATTTTAGTAAAATTGCATATTATTGCGCACCTCGCAATTTGCCGCTGATGCGGACAACGTGTCAGGTTGTTTCCCGCACCACCAGAGAGGTTTTAAACACCACATGCTGTACCTCGGGCTTGTTGTCGGCAGGAGCTTCGATATCTGCCACAATCAGCTGGGTAGCCTTAATGCCGATATCCAGGGCCGGCATTTCGATCGACGTCATTGATTTTTCCAGCATGCCGCCGATGGAATGACCGGTTAAACTCATCACCTTGACTTGGTCGGGTACCTTTACCCCGCGCTCCTTCAAAGCTCGAAGAGCTCCTATCCCCTGCATATCCACCGCAGCCAGCAATCCGTCGATATTTGGGTTTAGGTCCAAAAGGTAGTTGGCACCCTCAAAGCCGTCCAAGTAATGGTTATAGTGAGACGTTTTGGGCTTGGCCACAAATTCTGGCAGTCCTGCCTGTTTCATGGCCTCCTGGTAGCCGCGGTACCGCTCATAATAGGGGTTGAGTTCCATATTACCGTTGATGAGGCCAATATTTCTGCAACCCTTGGAAATCAGATAATTCACGCCCTGATAAGCACAGGAAAAATAGTCGGCAACTACGCTGGAAATGCTTTTATCCTGCGAACGGACAAGCTGAAGAATGGAGATGCCGCTGGCCTGTATATCCCGGATAAGGCGGCCATTTCGTCCGGTAGACGCAATGATAATCCCGTCCACAAAACCGTTGCGAAGCCGGTTGAGGCATTGGGCTTCCTGCTCCGGATCGTCCTGCGTATTGCAGATCATCACCCCATACCCCAGCTTGCGGGCTTCCATCTCGATGCCCTGAGCAATTTCCCCAAATATGGTCAGCTTGATGCTGGGTATCACCAATCCCAACGTGCTGCGCCTGCCCTGACGCAAACCCTTTGCCAGCAGGTTGGGCTGGTAACCCAGCTTTTTGACAGCTTCCATAATCCTTGCGCGGGTATCCGGATGCACATACGATGTGTTGTTGAGAGCACGAGACACTGTGCTGACATCCACACATGCCAGTTTGGCTACATCTTTCAGCGTGGCCACTGCGACCTTCCCCTTTCTGTAAACCAATATGGCATCTCAAAGCCCGTATGCAATCGATTGTATCAATTGAATTCTATCATATTATTGCTAATTGTCAACCGAGTTTTATTGATTTAAAATAAATTGTAATCATTAAATTTAAAACATTAATGAATATTGTAAAATAATTGGATTCTGGCGATTTTATCTGGAGCTGTCAGATTGACTTCCCTCAGTTGGAAATAGAAGCCTGTCTGAGTCTGGCAACAATGGAAAATGCCCTAAAGCAAGGGCACTTTGATGATAGAAAAAAGAAACGACAGGAAGCCTATCAATCGTAGGTTTCCTGCCGTTTCAAGAAATTTGGTGGGAGATGGTGGATTCGAACCACCGAAGGCAATGCCAACAGATTTACAGTCTGCCCCCTTTGGCCACTCGGGAAATCTCCCATCGCTATGTAAGGTTCGTCTGCTGTGCAATTGGTTGACGCATATTGTTCTAACACATTTGGCTCGATTTGTCAAGACAAAAACTTCCGCGTCAGTGTTAGCGGTATGCGCCAACCCTTATGTCAGCAGCTTAATCAACTGGGAACGCCGGTCGATGGAAAGCTTGGAAAACGCGGATTTTAAATGGGTCTTTACAGTGTTTTCCGAGACATTCAGAATTTCGGCAATTTCTTTATTGCGGTTGCCTTTGGCCGCCAGCATGGCAACCTCGTATTCCCGTTCGGTCAGCAAATCCTGCTGCAGAAACAGCGGCTTCTTCTGGGGCAGCAAGCGGGCGCAGTTCTTTTTGATTCTCTCAATGGCCCCCGGTAGGGCTGCAGCTTGGGATGCGGGAAAATACGCTCCAACCGGTCCAGATAGCGATGGTACACCGCCACAAAATCATCGGGCACACTCAGCTCCAGGCAGTGGATGAAGCTTTCGGCAGTCAAATCCAATTTATCCTGCATCAGATACACATTAGCCTGGCAAAGATAGAGGTACAGCTTGATGGACAGACAGTGGAGCCGGTCACATTCCCGCAAGCCGTGGGATATGACACTCAAGGCACGGCTGTACTCTTTGTTGGCCGAAAGATAGGAGGCATAAATATAAAGCAGCATCAACCTTGCCGGGTCCATCATGCCGACGCTCCATTTGCCGTTTTTAATCCAGTCGGCGCTGATTTGTTGCTCTCCCAGGTGACACATAAGGATGCTTTGTACCACGTCCACGCAGCGGCGAATCGAGCCAATGCTGCGTTCGGTCGCTTCGGCAGCCGCACGGTTGAGGTAATCAATGGCGCGGTTGAGCTCCTGGCTGTTGGAGCGAAGAATGGCGACTCTGCCCAGCAAAAGGGCCGCGCCGAAACGGATGGAAATCTGCCCTTTGCATTCCGCTTCATACATTGCCTTGTAGGCGTACTCTTCCGCCTCTTCCATCTGACCCCGCAAATAGCACAGTTCGCCTCGGAAAAGTTCTCCCGCGCCGCTGCCGTGGCCCCGGGTGATGGCTGTATAGGTTGCAAGGGCACGGTCCAGCGCGTCGGCAACCTTGTTGACTTCGCCCAGCCTGTTGTGGAACACATGGATGAGGGACGGGCAGTCAAACAGATAGGGGTCGTTGGGCAAAACAGCCTCCGACGGTCCGGTGAGCAGCCGCGCCGCCTCTTCATATTTCTCCGCCATCCGCTCAATACAGGGAAAATCGCCGTAAGATCTCACCAGAAACCATTCGCCCAGCAGGTGGTTGCGCTGCTTGCCGTCCTCCACCCCTTCCACAAGGGTTCTCAGCTCCCCCATTAGCTTCTCGTAATCATCCCGCCGGCCGTCTCCGTATAA
>JAKPGH010000205.1 GCA_029550985.1 Bacillota bacterium | reverse complement strand
TGAAGAGTCCATGGCCCAGGCGAGAGAAGCCTACGATAAAATTGCCGGGCTGTTGGAAGAGCGGTACCTTTCCCAACTGACCGAGGATACCCCCGCCGCCCGGCGCAACGCCAAATCCAAAGCCAACGAGGACGCCAGGTTTGTACTGCCCGGCGCCTGCGATACCAAAATGATTGTCACTATGAACGCCCGCAGCCTGCGCAACTTCTTCGGTTTGCGCTGCTGCAACCGGGCCCAGTGGGAAATCCGCCAGGTTGCCAACGAGATGCTTCGTTTGTGCAAGCAGGTGGCCCCTTTGCTGTTTGTGGGCGCGGGACCCGGCTGCGTCAGTGGCCCTTGTCCCGAAGGCGCCATGAGCTGCGGCAAAATGCAGGAGATGCGCGAATTTTACAGCGACATGGATAAGGGGGAGTAAACGATGGGCCATCTGGCAGTGATAGAGGGACTGGATGGCAGCGGAAAGGCCACGCAGGCCACGCACCTGGCCGCCTATCTGCAGGAATTGGGAAAGCCTGTGCGGCATGTGGCGTTCCCTGATTACGACCATGAATCTTCGGCGCTGGTCAGGCTTTACCTTTCGGGACAGTTGGGCAGCCCCGACGAGGTCAACGCCTATGCAGCTTCCAGCTTTTATGCTGCCGACCGGTATATCAGCTTTCTTTCCCATTGGAAAAAAGATTACGATGCGGGATATACTATCATTGCCGACCGGTACACCACCTCCAACGCGGCATATCAGATGTCCAAACTGCCGCGGCAGGAATGGGACGATTTTCTGCGTTGGATGGAAGATTACGAATACGGTCGGCTCGGTTTGCCCCGTCCCAGCGTGGTGATTTACCTGGATATGAATCCGGACATTTCCCGTAAGCTGTTGCTGAAACGGGGCAACCCCCAGGACATTCATGAACGGGATTTGGACTACCTGAACCGTTGTCGCGAGGCCGCCCTCTATGCCTGCGAAAAGCTGGGCTGGCGCAAGATAGCCTGCGACGACGGCCGAAATCCCCTGCCTGTCACCACCATTTTTGAACAGGTAAAAATCCTTACCATGGATGTATCATTTTAAGGTTCCAACCGTTTCGGACATAAGACGGGGGAACATGGACAGGCCTGCCGGACCGACGCAGCCGACGCCCTGTTAATCACACGGCTGGAACCGGTGAAAGGATAAACAATTCATGCTGGATTTTCAAGAAATTACCCTCGCGGACAAACAATGGATGCAACCCCTTTACGACCAATCCCAATTTCGCTCGGAAGAATACAACTTTACCTTTAACTACCTGTGGCGGGAGGTTCTCTCCTACAAAGTAACGGAATACAAAGGCTTTTTGGTTCAAAAAAGCGACACCAGCAATCCGGCCTATCTCTATCCCGCCGGCAGCGGCGACGTCGCTGCCGTGGTGGAGGCCATGCTGCAGGACGCCAAGGACTGCGGCCACGACTTTGTGCTCTACACGGTGCTGGCGGAGCAAAAGGCCCTGCTGGAAACCATCTTCCCCGGCAAATTTGAGTTTACCCGTATCCCCAAATACGACGACTATATCTATACGGCCGAAAGCCTGATTACCCTGGCGGGGAAAAAGCTTCACGCCAAGCGCAACCACATCAACCGCTTCAAGGCCGAAAATCCCGACTGGACCTACGAGCCCATCACTCAGGACAACATGCACGAGGTCATTCTGATGAGCGAGGAATGGTGCCGCATCAACTCCTGCAACTCCCAAAAATCCCTGCGGGAGGAAAGCTGCGCCATGCGTCAGGCTCTCAAAGACTACTTTGCCCTGGGCCTGGACGGCGGGCTGATTCGGGCCGGCGGCAGGGTGGTGGCCTTTTCCATGGGGGACCGGCTGAACAACGACACCTATCTGGTCCATTTGGAAAAAGCCTTTGCCGACGTCAACGGCGCTTACGCCATCATCAACCAGCAGTTTGCCGAGCACAACTGCAAGGATTTCACCTACATTGACCGGGAAGACGACTCGGGGGATGAGGGCTTGCGCCAGGCAAAGCTGAGCTACCGCCCCGTGATGCGCACCGAAAAGTACACCGCCCGCTGGATTGGATAACCAGGGCCGAGCCGTTGGATATGGATGGCTTGCAAGGAGTCTGTTATGATAGGCAGAGCCAACGAAACCATGCTTCCCCGCCTGAAGCACATCTGGCAAACCTGCTTTGACGATACCCCCCAGGGCACCGATTTTGTGTTTTCCCGGTTGCTGCACCCGGACCGGATGCTGGTGTATACTCTCCAGCCCGACCAGCCGGTTGCCATGATAAACTGGAGGATGCTGTCCTTCACCACTCCGCGGAGCACGGTGACGGGGGCCTACATTTTTGGAGTGGCCACCCTGCCGGAGCATCGGGGAAAAGGCATTTCCCGCCGGATGATGGCACACCTCCACCACGTCCTGCAGCAGGAGGGGGCGGCCCTTTCCTGTCTGATTCCGGCCAGTGCCTCCCTCTTTTCCTTTTACGGCGCCCAGGGATTTGAACCCCACTTTTCCTACAAGCTAGTTGAGATGGTGGCGGAGGATATTGAGCCGGCATCGCAAGAGGTAACCCTGACCCGGACCTCTTTGGAAGCCTTGGAGCCCGTTCGCAACCGAGCCTTTGCGGGATGCTCCCTCTTCGGCGCGTGGGATGCGGAATACCTGCGGTTCGCCGAGGGGGAAAACGCCTTCTACGGGGGAGAAACTTTAGAATTTTCCTGCCGTGGCCGGACGGGGTATGCCGTCTGCCAGACGCGGCAGGAGGGGACTCTGCTGGTCCGAGAGCTGGCTGCGGACCCGGAAGATTTGGGCACTTTATTGTCGGCCCTTCACCGGCGGTATGGCGCAAAGCGCTATCAGCTGCGGCTTTCGGCGGATTTTCCCACCCGGCTGCCCGGGAAGGACACCCCCTTTGCAATGATAAAATGGTACGACCAGTCTCATAAAGAGCCGTTGCCTGGCAATCCGGGAAAAGCTCCCTGGTTTGCGTTCGGCTTAGATTGAGGAAGGAGGACATAAGATGATTTACATTTTCTTTGCCCCTGGCTTTGAAGAGATTGAGGCAATTGCCACACTGGATATTTTGCGCCGAGCCGAGTTGGACGTGCAGTCGGTGGGGGTGGGGGGCAGAACGGTGAAGGGCTCCCACGGCATTACGGTCATCTGCGACGTGGCAGATAACGAAATCAGTTTGGCCGACCTGGAGATGGTGATTCTGCCCGGCGGCATGCCCGGGACGTTGAATTTGGAAAAATCCCCTGTGGTTCGGGCGGCGCTGGAGCATGCCACCGAAAGGAACCTGTGGGTGGGCGCCATCTGCGCCGCTCCCTCGGTGCTGGGACACATGGGAATGCTGGAAAACAAACGGTTTACCTGCTTCCCCGGTTTTGAGCAGGAAGTGGAAAAGGCGCATTACACCGTCGAGCGGGTGGTTCGGGACGGGAAAGTCATTACCGCCAAGGGGCCCGGCTGCTCTTTGGATTTTGCCCTTGAAATTGTGGCAGCCCTGGCTGGAGACGAAAAAGCAGCCCGGCTCAAGGCCAGTTTGCAATGAGAGATAGACAACCGAATCCTTCCGTCAGCAAGGAGGAATTGCGCAAGGCGAGCAAGGCGATCCGTTCCCACCTGACTCCCCGGCAAAAATCCCGATGGGATCGCGCCATCCTGCGACATCTCATCAAGCTGCCCGCCTATCAAAACAGCCACACTCTGCTGACCTACGCTTCGATGCCGGACGAAGTGGACACCTTTGCGCTGATGCAGGACGCCTGGCAGGCCGGCAAGCGGGTGGCGGTTCCCTATTGTGTGCCGGG
>JAKPGH010000172.1 GCA_029550985.1 Bacillota bacterium | reverse complement strand
AACATTAACAGAATACCCACTCCGTGTCAAGGCTTTAAACTGTTAAAATCTTAAAGAAAGTGCGGTTGCAGCTTTCGAAACAGTCTCATGATTACACATAAAAACCCCGCTACTTTGGTGAAAGCAGCGGGGTTAGATTTTTCATTTTTTGCGATTTATTGCGCGGCGGCAGGTTGGGCCCCCGGCATATCCTGTTTTCGGATGTGAACCTCAGAGGCAATCCAAGCGGCGACAGGGATAATTACCTGAAACGGAAACGCGTAATAGGGATAATACGCCACAAACGCAAACATCTCCATGGTGCTGGTATAGAGAAAAGAAGTAAGAGCCAGGCTGCACAACCCCACCGGCAGGATATAAACCTGAGCGCGGGGCGTTTCAAACAAGCTGGCGATTCCCTTGCTGGCGGCGAGGAAGCACGCCGTGATTTTGACAATGCCCGTATTGATAAAGTTGGTGAAATGGAGCTTTCCATTCGGGCAAAGTAATCGCCAATTTCTATGGTTCGCACCGCCGTGTAGGAGGGGTAGTAGCTGATGTCGTTCATGGCATTGCCCAGCAGGAACAGGTTGCGGAAAAATATCACAAGGAATATGCCGACCAAGATGGCCAAAGAGTAGAAGAATATTTTATAAACGTTATCCTGCTTATAGAAAGAGTCCGCCAAACACAAAAAGATGACACTTTCGGCGAAAGGAAAGGAAAATATCACAAAGCTGTCTTCTATTATTTCGGGAAAGGTCGCTTCAAACAAAGGGAACAGGTTTAAGGGATCCAGTTGAGTGACGGAGGCAATGGCGGTAAACACCATGACCAGAAAAATAAAGAACAGGGTAATCACGGACCATTTTCCAACCACCAGGATGCCGCTGCGGGCAAGATAAACGGTAATCAAAAACATGAGAATCATAATGGCAAGCTGCGGGGTTTCCGGCATGTCGAATACCTCAATAAAATCCCCAAAGTTGTGCAGGACCAGGGCCGCCAGATGCACCGAATACCACACCATCAATACCGTAAAGATTTTTCCAGCGACCTTTCCCAATGTGATTTCCATGACTTGAAACAGGTTTTTTTCGGGAAACAGCTTGATGATTCGCCCGTATACCAACATAAGAGGGATAAAGAAGAGCGCCCCTAGCAGGATGGAAACCCATACGTCCTGGTGGATGCCGGTGCTGACGCCCATAATGGAACTACTGCCGAACCCGAACATGATCATGGTGTAAATGGCCTGATGAAACGTTACTTTTTCATTTGGCATGCACTCAAATCCTTTCCTCCAACGGGTATGGTATGATGGAAAGCTTTATGGATTGATGTGGAAAAGGGCATCCAAAACCTTGATGATTCCCTGGGCGGGGGACGGAATGCTGACATAGCAGCTGTTAGTAATAAGCAGGGCAAAGCTGATCAGCATCAAGGCATAGTAAACCACCTTTTCTCGTATCAACTTCATTTGCTTTCTCATGGTCAGGGAATCCACCGAGAAGGCTACAAAATACAAAAGCAAAACAATAGCGGTAATCATACCAATCCTCCCGGCTATTTGATATAGGCAGAACTGATGATTTCTACTTTGGAAGAAACTTCGACTTCAACGGTGGGGAAAATCTGGTCCCAATGAGGCTCCAACTGCTGCCACAATTTCAAATTCCGCCTGTAAATCATTTCGCCAAAGCCAAAAACATCGGTGCGAAAATCCTGCTGCAGGGTGGACACCACGTCCTCTATGCTGGTTTTCATCTTTTCTTCCGCGGCACGCTCCAACTTGCGAACCACTTCTTTATCCCTCATGGGCAAACTGGCGAGATTTTCCGCCACGCCCACATAGGTTTTGGTTTTAATCTTCACTTTAATTTTATCGTCTTCAAAGGAAATGGATTTGTCCACCAAGTGCTTAAAAACCTCCAGCGTGATGTCATCGGTCTCCATGTCAGTCACCGAAAGGGTGATGAGCCCTCCCGCATCTTTTTCGATAACATACAGAAGGTATTTGGTCTGCTCCGGCGATAGATAGCCGATTAACTTATCTCCTTTTAAAATGCCGACACCGTTGAGCTCCGGAATTTTTCTCGAAACGCACATTTTTTTGTGCATAGCCGGCACCACGGCAGAATTTTTTTTGGAGTGAATGCTGCCGTAAAGCTCGAACACCTTCCGGTTGACGCCGCTGGCGGTTACCTTTTTGTCTTCCCGAACGATTTGATTGATAGCAACCGAAATGATCCCTTTGTAACCTTCGGTTGTTTCCAGCAAGTTCGCCGCCGTTTCCTCCTGGGAAATGACCACATTCACCGTCTCTCTACATTCGGCATCCCGCAGAATCCAATCCAGAACCGGCCTTAATCCCATTTCCTTTGCGAGTTGGTGGCTTACCACCACGGTATTGGCGCTGCCAAAATACAGCCGGTCCTCTTCTTTTCGCTTCGCATTTCGGGCGGCGTCAAATATGGTTTTGCCTTCGGACCGGACGATTCTGCTCTGAATGGGAGACTGCTTGTCCGCTCCCACCAAATCGGCTATTTCATAGTCCACCAAGAACATCTTTGTTTCTTTATCGTAATCGACGGCGATTCCCACCACGATACCCAGCTCGTCCAGGCTTCGGTAATTCCAGCAACCGCTGAGAACGAAGGCAATCGCTAGAAACATCAGGCCGGTCAGAACTCTTTTACCCATCTTGGTTCCCCTCCGATTGGCGCACACGGTTGCTGGTCAATCTGTTTGGACGCACCATCATCTTAAACCAGGGCGCACGGAAGTAAATATCCTTAATGGCCTGGAATTTAGAGCTGCCCTTGAGGGAAACCTGCTCCACCCCAAAAGAAGTCAGGCTGCAGATGTGAATCAGCATCAGCCCGATGCTGACGGAAAGGCCGTAAAACCCAAAGCTGGAGGCAAACGCCAGCACAATAATGCGCCACACCGTGATGGGCGCGTTCATTTTAGGCACCACAAGGCCGGTGATACCGGTGGCTGCCACCACAATAATCATGGGAGCCGCCACCAGGTTGGCCTCCACCGCCGCCTGGCCGATGACCAGGGCGCCCACAATGCTCAAAGCCTGACCGATGTTGGAGGGCATGCGAACCCCCGTTTCCCGCAACAGCTCAAACACAATCAACATGATGACGGCTTCAATGGCGGCCGGCAAAGGCACGCTTTGCCGCTCCTGGGCAATTTTTATCAGCAGCTGAAGCGGCAGCATCTCCTGGTGGAACGCCACCACGGCGATGAAAAACCCGGGCACCACCACCGTTAAGATAAAGGCGCAAATCCGTAAAAAACGGGAAAACGAAGTAAAATAATAGTTGAAGTAATAGTCTTCGTTGCTTTGGAAGTTTTCAATAAACAGATAGGGAAAGGTGGCCACCATGGGGGTGCCGTCCACCACCATGGCGATGCGGCCTTCCAGCAATTTTCCCACCACAACGTCGGGCCGCTCGGTGTAGCCCGTGGTACGGAAGGCGCTGTAAGGATGATCGCGAATGATTTCTGCTATATAGTTTTCTTCCAGCACGCCGTCAATATCAATTTTACCAATGCGGCGGTATAGTTCTTGCAGAACCTCTTTGTTCACCAAGCTTTCGATATAGCAGATGCATATCGCCGTTTGAGTCTTTCTTCCGAGGGTGAGCTTTCTGACTTTCAACTCATGGGTGCGCAGCCTGCGCAGAATTTGGGAAATATTCTGAGTCAGGGATTCGGTAAACCCTTCCCGCGGCCCTCCCAGCACCTTTTCGTTTTCCGGCTCGGTGATGGAGCGCAGGGCAAAATTTTTGGTGCTCAAAATCGCCGCCTGG
>JAKPGH010000168.1 GCA_029550985.1 Bacillota bacterium | reverse complement strand
TAGGGGAAGAGCTTTTCCTCGCTTTGGACGCCTCCATTCTCTGCCGGGAAGATTGCAAGGGCCTTTGCCCCGTCTGCGGAGCCGACCGCAATCAAACCGATTGCGGCTGCGACGCCAAAAAAGTTGTTGACCCGCGCTTTGCGGCGCTTTCCAAGCTCTTAGACGACAAGGAAGATAATCAATAAGTTCCATTTTGAAACGAAGGAGGTGCCCAAGGTGGCAGTACCCAAGAGAAAACACAGCCAGGCGCGCAAAAACAAGAGAAGGTCCAATGTTTGGAAGCTGAGCGCGCCCGCTCTTTCCAAATGCACCCAGTGCGGAGCTCTCAAAACCCCTCATCGGGTTTGTTCTAGTTGCGGTTATTACAATGGTCGTCAGGTCATTGTGAAGGAAGCCTAGTACGCGACGCTCCCAGAGGTGGACGGATTTCGTCCACCTCTTGATAGGAAATAACTATGAGGGGTATTTGATACCCCTCATGTTCTCTTGTTTCAACATAACGACAAAAGCCCTGCCGGTTGCGGCTAAAATTGGCAGGGACAAGGGAAACGGCCGTTTTTCTTACGCCTAGGAAAAGCGGTTTGCCCATTTGAAGTGGGAGAGGTGGATGCTTTGTATTCCACCTCTGTTTTTGTATTTTAAAAGATTGGAGGCCAAGGGATGGGTGTTCTCATCTCCGGGGTAGAACCCGGCAGCCCGGCGGCCCGGGCGGGCATTCAGCCCGGACAGATTCTGGAGCGGATTGACGGGCAGGAAATTCAGGATGTGCTGGACTACCGATTTTATATGACCAACGCAGCCCCCACTCTGGAGCTGGTGGACGGACAGGGGGTGCACCATCGGCTGACGGTGCGAAAAGAAGAGTACGAGGATTTGGGTCTGGTGTTCGACACCTACCTGATGGACAGGCAGCGCCGATGCAGAAACCGCTGCATCTTCTGCTTCATCGACCAGCTTCCCAAGGGGCTGCGGGATTCCCTTTACTTTAAGGACGACGACGCTAGGATGTCCTTCCTCTTTGGCAACTACGTCACCCTCACCAACCTCACCGAGCGGGAAATTGACCGGATATTGAAAATGCACATCAGCCCCATCAACATTTCGGTCCACACCACCGACCCGGACCTGCGGGTCCAAATGATGGGAAATCCCCGGGCGGGAGAGGTTCTGGGGTGGCTGCCACGGCTGGCCCAGGGCGGCATTCGCCTCAACACCCAGCTGGTGCTCTGCCCCGGCATCAACGACGGCAAAGCGCTGGAAAAAAGCCTTGCCGATTTGACAGCCCTCGCCCCTCAAATGCAGAGCGTGGCAGTGGTGCCGGTGGGCTTGACGGCGTACCGGGAGGGCCTTGCCCCCCTGCGCCCCTTTACCCCGCAGGAGGCCGCCGACGTCATCGATTTGGTGAATTCTTATGGTGAGCAGATGCTTAGGCTCCACGGGGAGCGCATCTGCTACGCCGCCGACGAATTTTATCTGTTGGCAGGACGGGAAATTCCCCCCGCCGAGTTTTACGGAGCCTTTGACCAATTGGAAAACGGCGTGGGCCTTTGGAGCCTGCTTCGGGACGAGTTTTACCAGGCCCTTGAAGAAAGGCCTTCCCGCCCGGTG
>JAKPGH010000148.1 GCA_029550985.1 Bacillota bacterium | reverse complement strand
TACAACAGCGGAAAGTACCAGAACAACCGGGACATCCAGCCCAGCCTCATTCACCGGGACTTTTTAGAAAAGTAAACAAACCATCACAAAAGGGAGAGAAACCGCTGCGTTTCTCTCCCTTGTTTTGATTGCCAATATTGCGTTGATTGTCAGCCTTCCAGCTTTACCCGATGGAACACCTTTTTGCCCTTTTTTAGAATAATGCCGTCGGCCAGGGCGCCTTTGGAAATCATCAGGCCGATGTCGGTGACCGGGGCGTATTCGCCGGTTCCGGCGTCCATGCTGACGCCTTTCTGCTGGATGAGCCGCCTCGCTTCCGCCTTGGAGGGGCAGAGCTTGGTCAGGGTTAGAAGGTCCAAAATGTTGATGGCATCTCCCGTCAAGTCGGCGGCCGTCACCGCGGTGGAGGGCATGTTTTCCGCATCCCCGCCGCCAAAGAGGCTTCGGGCGGTTTTGAGGGCCTCGTCGGCCGCTTCTTTGGAGTGGACGTCCTTGGTCAGCTCCCAGGCCAAAATCTCCTTGGCTTTGTTGAGCTGGCTGCCCTCCCACTTTTCCATCTCCTCAATTTCCTCGATGGGGATAAAGGTAAGCATTTTCAGGCAGTTGATGACGTCGGCGTCGTCCACGTTGCGCCAATACTGGAAGAACTCGTAGGGACTGGTCTTGTTGGGGTCCAGCCAAATGGCTCCCTTGGCGGTTTTTCCCATTTTTTTACCTTCCTTGGTGGTCAACAGGGTGAAGGTCATGCCGTAAACGTCCTTCTGCTCCACCCGGCGCACCAAATCCACGCCTTGCAGGATGTTGGACCACTGGTCGTTGCCTCCGAACTGCATTTCGCAGCCGTAGCGGCGGTACAGCTCCAGGAAGTCGTAGCTCTGCATGATCATGTAGTTAAATTCAATGAAGGAAAGGCCCCTTTCCCAACGGGATTTAAAGCAGTCGTAGCTGAGCATCTTGTTGACCGAGAAGTGAACGCCCACATCCCGCAACAGCTGAATGTAGTTGAGATTCATCAGCCAGTCGCCGTTGCGGGCCACAATGGCCTTTCCAGGGCTGAGGTCCACGATGCGGCCCATCTGCTCCAAAAAGCGGTCGGCGTTATAATTGATTTCCTCCACGCTGAGCATCTGACGCATGTCGGTGCGCCCGGTGGGGTCCCCCACCATGGTGGTGCCGGTGCCCAGCAGCAAAATGGGCATGTGGCCCGCCTGCTGCATCCGCTTGATGATGGTCAGCTGCAAAAAATGCCCCACATGCAGGGAGTCGGCGGTGGCGTCAAACCCAATATAAAACACCATTCCTCCCTCGTTGATTCTCTTTTCAATTTCCTGCGGATGGGTCATCTGGGCAATCAAACCTCTGCGCCGCAGCTCCTCAAACAGCGTCATGTTATTTCTCCTTCCCCAGTATCAGTCTTCCGTACCATTTAGTATTGGCAGCCATCAAGCACAAAAATCCCTCTGCTGGAATCCATCCAACAGAGGGCGACAATCCACCGCGGTACCACCTCTATGTCCGCGTCGCTTCCGCTCACGGCTTTATTGGGTGACACACATCCCGCACTGTAACGGGTGCCCCGTCTTCCCAGGCCCATGGCTTGGGAAGCTGCTCCGGAGACGTATTCTCTTGGTGCCCCTTCCCTCTTGCGCCAAGCGGGGCTTCGCAAAACAGGGAGATACAGGCACTGCTCCATCAACGCCCATGTAAGGGATATTATAGCGTAATTGCCAACATTTTGTCAAGTTTTTAGTCCCTGTTGACGGGGTAGAAGCGGTGTTGCGTCGACGTGTTTTTGTACCCGGAAAGGATGGGCTTTATACTTCAATCACCCCTTCAAATACTTTGGAGCAATCACCGGTCATATACACGGTCTCATCGGTGTAGTTGATGACCAGCTCTCCTCCCAGCAGGAGGACGCGGATATCCTGGCCTTTGTCGCAGTATCCGTTCAGAACCGCCGCAACGGCCGCAGCGCAGGCGCCCGTTCCGCAGGCGAGGGTTTCGCCGTTGCCACGCTCCCATACCCGCATTTTGAGAATATTCCTGCCCAGCACTTTGACAAATTCGGCGTTGACGCGGTCGGGGAACAGCTCGTTCTGTTCAAATTGAGGGCCGATTTCGGCGATGTTTAAGTGGTCGATTTCCTCGCAGAACACCACGGCGTGGGGATTTCCCATGGAGACGCAGGTGATGCGGTAGGACTCACCCCCAATGGTCACAGGCTCGTTGACAATCTGCTCTCCCGGCAGCAACACGGGGATTTTGGAGGGGGCAAGCTCCGCCTTGCCCATATCCACCCTGGCGGAGTAAACCAAGCCGTTTTGGGTGTTGACATGGACGGTTTTGTTGCCGCTTAAGGTCTCGATGGTAATTTTGTTCTTTTTCACCATGCCGTTGTCGTACAGGTATTTGGCGACACAGCGGATGGCGTTGCCGCACATTCTCCCTTCGCTGCCGTCCAGGTTGAACATCCTCATTTTGGCGTCGCAGACTTCGCTTTTGCCGATTAAGACGACGCCGTCGCCGCCGATGCCGTAATGGCGGTCGGACAGGATGACGGAAAGGCTTTCGGGGCAGTTAATTTCCCGCTCAAAGCAGTTGATATAGATGTAGTCGTTGCCGCAGCTTTGCATTTTGGTAAAATCCAGCTTCAGCCGCCGCGTGCGCATCTGGTTGATGTCCACCAGCTCCGTGTTGGTTTCGCTGTACCGGCTGAGCAAAATATCGGCCATGGCGTTGGCGGTGTCCAGAGAGGTCAGGCAGGGAATGCCTAAATGGCAGGCCTTTCTGCGGATTTTCACAGCGTCGTCGGCGGGGTTTCTGCCCCGCTTGGAGGTGGAGACAATGTAGGAAACCAGCCCTTTTTCCAAAACGGTCATAACGTTGTCGGCGCTGTTTTCGTGGATTTTATTGACCGTGTTGCAGGGAATGCCCGCCGACCCTACCACCTTTGCCGTGCCGCTGGTGGCGTACAGGGTGTATCCCAGCTCGTGGAACTTCTTGGCGATTTCCGCGATGCCGTCCTTGTCGGTGTCGCGGACGGTCAGCAGCACGCCGCCTTTTGCGTTCATCTTATAGCCGGCCGCAATCAGGCCTTTATACAGCGCTTCCTTCAGGGTTTTGCCGATTCCCAGCACCTCGCCGGTGGATTTCATTTCCGGCCCCAACTGGGTGTCCAAATCGGTCAGCTTTTCAAAGGAAAACACCGGCACCTTCACCGCAACGTAGGGCGGCACCCGGTAGAGCCCGGTGCCGTACCCGAAGTCGGAAAGCTTCTGCCCCATGCTGGCCCGGGTGGCCAGCTCGCACATGGGAACGCCGGTGACCTTGCTCAGATAGGGCACGGTGCGGGAAGCCCGAGGGTTAACCTCGATGACATACAGCTCTTCCCCGACGACGATGTACTGGATGTTCACAAGGCCTTTTGCGTCCAGGGCAAGGCAGATTTTTTTGGTGCAGTCCAAAATTTTCTCCGCCATTTGATCGTCGATGTGAACCGCCGGGTAAACGGCGATGCTGTCGCCGGAGTGGATGCCCGCGCGCTCGATATGCTCCATGATGCCGGGGATGAGAATATCCTCGCCGTCGCAGATGGCGTCCACCTCGACTTCCCTGCCGCTTAAGAATTTGTCAATCAAAACCGGGTTATCCTGCTTCTGCCGCAGGATGATATCCATGTATTCGTCAATATCCTCCGGCGAAAAGGCGATAATCATGTTCTGGCCGCCCAGCACATAGGACGGGCGCATCAGCACCGGATACCCCAGGTCTTGGGCGGCGTCGAGGGCTTCCGCCTTGGTCATCACGCAATGGCCTTTGGGCTGCTTGATGCCCAGTTGGTCCATCAGGCGGTTAAACCGCTCTCTGTCCTCGCAGACATCAATGCTGTCCGCCGACAAGCCAAGGATGTTCACGCCCCGCTGGTGGAGCTTCTTGGCCAGCTTGATGGCGGTGCCTCCGCCAAAGGATACAATCACCCCCACCGGTTTTTCGATTTCAATGATGCGCATGACGTCGTCAATGCAGACGGGCTCGAAATACAGCCGGTCGGCGGTGTCGAAATCGGTGGACACCGTCTCGGGATTGTTGTTGACCACCACCACCTCGTATCCCATCTTTTTCAGGGATTTGACGCAGTGCACGCAGGCGTAGTCAAACTCAATCCCCTGCCCGATGCGGATAGGCCCGCTGCCCAATACCACAACCCGCTCTTTTTGGCTTTTCTGAATAAACTCCAGCGCTTCGTTTTCCCCTTCGCCGGAGATGGAATAGAAATAGGGGGTTTTTACCTCGAACTCGCCGCCGCAGGTATCCACCATTTTGTAAACCGCAGGCTTTGTGGAAATGCCGCCGTCGATGTTGGCTAGCTTGTGCAAAAACCAGCGGTCAATTTTGGTGATGGAGTGGATTTCGTCGATGGAAATCCCCCGCAAGATAGCTTCGTACACCACAAACAGCCGCTCGTCGGTCACGGTGTGCAGAAGGTCGCGTATTTCTTGGTCGGACAGCGTTTTCAGTTTGGGCAGGTTGAGGTCGGTCAGGCCGATTTCCGCCCCCCGCACCGCTTTCAGCAACGCTTCTTCAAAGGTGTCGGCAATGGCCATCACCTCGCCGGTGGCCTTCATCTGGGTTCCCAGTTCCCGCTTCGCATACACAAATTTGTCAAAGGGCCATTTGGGCAGCTTTACCGCCACATAGTCCAAAGTGGGCTCGAAGGCGGCAAAGGTTTTCTCCGTCACGGCGTTTGGGATTTCGTCCAGCGTGTATCCCAAAGCGATTTTCACCGCCACTTTTGCTATGGGATAGCCGCTTGCCTTGGACGCCAGGGCGGAGGAGCGGGAAACCCGCGGGTTTACCTCAATGACAGCGTATTCCATGGAGTTGGGGTCCAGGGCGAACTGGCAGTTGCAGCCCCCCTCCACCCCCAGGGCGTCGATAATATCCAGCGCCGCTCGCCGCAGCATCTGGTATTCCTTATCCGCCAGGGTGACGGCCGGCGCAATGACGATGCTGTCCCCCGTGTGTACCCCCACCGGGTCGAAGTTTTCCATGGAGCAGACGGCGATGCAGTTGCCCAGCTTATCCCGCATTACTTCAAATTCGATTTCCTTCCAGCCGGCCACCGACCGCTCCACCAACACCTGATGAATGGGAGAAAGGGACAGCCCGTTTCGAACAATTTCCAAAAGCTCCCGCTCGTTGTGGGCGATTCCGCCGCCGCTGCCCCCCAGGGTAAAGGACGGTCGAATAATAACCGGGTAGCCGTTTTCGTTGGCAAATTGCAGGGCCGTTTCCATATCGTTGGCAATGACGGAAGGGATGATGGGCTGGCCGATTGCCTCCATCGTCTCCTTAAAAGCCTGCCGGTCCTCCGCCTTATAGATGGCTTCCGGCGACGAGCCCAGCAGGCGGATATTCATTTGGTCGAGATAGCCCTCTTTGGCAAGCTGCATGCAAAGGGTAAGGCCGGTCTGTCCGCCCAGTCCGGACAAGATGCTGTCGGGGCGCTCTTTTTCGATGATTCGCTTGACGGTGGTAAGGGTCAGTGGCTCAATGTAGATATGGTCCGCCATGGCGTTGTCCGTCATGATGGTGGCGGGGTTGGAATTGACTAAAACAATTTCCACCCCTTCTTCCTTCAGCACGCGGCAGGCCTGGGTGCCCGCGTAGTCGAATTCCGCGGCCTGACCAATGACAATGGGCCCCGAGCCAATGACAAGCACCTTTTGAATACTTTTATCTAGTGGCATATCCGTCAATCTCCTCGATAAATTTATCAAACAAATAGCCGGTATCCTGGGGACCTCCGCAGCCTTCCGGATGGAATTGCACGGAGGAAATGGGCCTGTTGAGATATTGAATGCCCTCGCAGGTATTGTCGTTGGTGTTTAGAAACCAAAGTTTGGCGATGGATGGGTCAATGCTCTCCGATTTCACCGCATATCCGTGATTCTGGCTGGTAATATAGGTTTTGCCCGTCGTCAAATCCTTGGCGGGCTGATTGGCGCCCCGGTGGCCGAATTTCATCTTTTCGGTCTGGAATCCAAAGGAGAGGGCCAATAACTGGTGCCCTAGGCAGATTCCAAACATCGGAAGATTTAACTGAACGATTTTGCGTAAGTTTTCGATGACGACGGGGTTATTGGCGGGATTGCCCGGGCCGTTGGACAGCATGATGCCGTCGGGAGCAAGCTGCCGGATGGTTTCGGCGGTGGTGTCGTGGGGCAAAATGGTCACTTTGCAATTCCGCTTGACCAGCTCCCGGACGATATTTTCCTTGTATCCAAAGTCCATCAGCCCAATGGAGTATTTTCCGCCGGGATTGACCACCAATGGTTGCTTCACCGACACGTTTTCCACCGCGTGGGTGACCGCATAGGCTTTGATTGTTTCCATGTCGGCGCGTCGCAGGTCGGTGGTAATCATGCCGTTCATGGTGCCCTGCTTGCGCAGGATTTTAGTAAGTTCCCGGGTGTCAATGCCGTAGAGCCCGACGATATTGTGTTCCGCCAAAAAGGAGTGGAGATCGCCCTTGCTTCGGAAATTGGACGGTTCCCGGCACCAATGCTTGACTATGTACCCGCGGGCCGACACAGACCGGCTTTCAAAATCCTCGGGGATGACGCCGTAGTTTCCGATCAGCGGGAAGGTTTGCAGGATGATTTGCCCCAAGTAACTTTTGTCGGTCAGAGTTTCCAGGTAACCGGTCATGCCGGTGGTAAAAACAATTTCCCCTGTCACTTCTCCGACCGCGCCGAAGGAAAATCCCTCAAACACTTTGCCGTTTTCCAGTACCAAATACGCTTTTGTCTGCATGTTCAGCTTACCTCCAAAGGCGTCCGCCACGTCATACCGTTTCAACGCAATTTATAAATATTACTTGCTTTGTCGGATCGAAGCTTTTATTAGGCAGTATTATACTATCCTTTCGAACCCCCTGTCAATGGAAGGAGTGAAATTTTATACTTTAATGCTGTATAAATATTAACTCCTTTCTTTTCTGGTGAGATTGCATAGATTTCCATTCACACAAAAATAAATTAAAACTATACCAAGATACCTTTGTTGGCCACAGTTATGGCGGGGTTTCCCCACCCGTAACACACCGTCGGCGGACTTTTGGGACTTTATGAATAAACTGTAAAACCCCCTCTCCTCCCCCTTGACATTCCCCCATGGGAAAGCTAAACTAAAATTGTTAGCACTCTATTGTTAAGAGTGCCAGTCTTGAGAACACAACGGGAAACGGAGCGATGAATGATGGCTAAAAAGGCCTTCAAAGCTGAATCCAAGCGGCTTTTGGACTTGATGATCAACTCGATTTACACCCACAAGGAAATCTTTTTGCGGGAGATTATCTCCAACGCCAGCGACGCGTTGGACAAGCTCTGCTACAAGGCGCTGACGGACCAAAGCGTGGGGATGAGTCGGGAAGACTTTCAGATTTTCATTAAGCGGGATGAGAAGAACCGTCTCCTTACGGTTTCGGATAACGGAATTGGCATGACTCGGGAGGAACTGGAAAACAACCTGGGCACCATTGCAAAGAGCGGTTCCCTGGACTTTAAACAGAATTTGAAGCAGTCGGAGCTTCCTCAACAGGAAGGAGGGCCTGCACCCATCGACATTATCGGTCAGTTTGGGGTGGGCTTTTACTCTGCCTTTATGGTCAGCAATAAGGTGACCGTCATCAGCCGGGCGTGGGGAGAAGAGCAGGCCTGGAAATGGGAATCCTCCGGTACCGACGGCTACATTATCACCGAGGCCCAGCGGGATACGGTGGGCACCGACGTGATTATGGAAATTAAGCCCGACACCGAAGAGGAGGACTACAGCCGTTTTCTGAAGGAATACACCATCGTAGATTTGGTGAAGAAGTATTCCGACTACATCCGCTACCCCATCAAAATGGAGCGGGAAAAGCGCCGCACCGTCGAGGACACCGGCTCGGAGGACAAGCCTCCCAAAACCGAAACCTATTACGAGGTGGAAACCCTCAACAGCATGGTGCCGGTGTGGCAGCGGAACAAAAACGAGGTCAAGGAAGAAGAGTACTACGCCTTCTACCGGGATAAGTTCTTCGATTTCTTCGACCCCATCAAGGCCATCCATATCGATGCGGAAGGAACGGTCAGCTACAGGGCTCTGCTGTTTATTCCCTCCAAGGCAAGCTACGACTACTACACCAAGGACTACAAGCGGGGTCTTCAGCTCTATTCCAGCGGCGTGCTGATTATGGACAAGTGCGAGGAGCTGATTCCCGAGCACTTCCGGTTTGTGCGGGGCGTGGTGGATTCCCCCGACCTTTCCCTCAACATCTCCCGGGAGATGCTGCAGCACAGCCGTCAGCTGAAAATCATCGCCAACAACATCGAGAAGAAAATCCGCAACGAGCTGCTGAAACTCCAGAAAGACGAGCGAGAGAAGTACGAGGAATTCTACTCCCAGTTTGGATTGCAGCTCAAGTACGGCGTGCTGCAGGACTACGGGCGGGAGAAGGACAATCTGAAGGATTTGCTGCTCTTTGCCTCCTCCCACAGCGACAAGCTCACCACCCTGGCCGAATACCGCGCCCGCATGAAGGAGGACCAAAAGGACATCTACTACGCCACCGGCGAGACGGTAGCCCTCATTCAAGCCCTGCCTCAGGCGGAGCGGATTCGGGAAATGGGCTACGAAATCCTCTACTTTACCCACGAGGTGGACGAGTTTGTGGCCCAAACCCTCATGACCTACGACGGCAAGCCCTTCAAGTCCGTCAACCGGGACGACCTGGATTTGGACACCGAGGAAGAAAAGGAGAAGTTTAAAAAGCAGGAAGAAGAGCTGAAAGACCTGCTGACCTTTGTCAAGGACACCCTGGGAGACAGCGTCAAGCGGGTCACCCTTTCCCGCAAGCTGCGCAGCCAGCCGGCCTGCCTGACGGCGGGAGGATACCTTTCCTTTGAAATGGAGAAATACCTCAACTCGGTCCAGCCCGACGCCCGCGCCAAGGCGGAGCGGGTGTTGGAGCTCAACGCCGACCACCCCGTCATCCTCAAAATGAAGGAGCTGCAGACCAGCGACCCGGAAAAGGCAAAGAAGTACGCCTCCATCCTCTATCACCAGGCGGAGCTGATGGCAGGCCTTACGGTGGAAAACCCCGCCGAATACTCCGAGCTCATTTTCTCCCTGATGGAGTAAAGCAATTCATATTAAAAGCCGCCGGAACGCAATGTTCCGGCGGCTTTTGTTTGCTCGATATTTAATTGCAAGCGCAGGATGTTGGATTACAGCGCCTTGGTGCGGATTTCCTCCAGAGCGGAAGCCAGGAATTCCTCCACTTTGACCGCTCCTTTGTCCCCTTCCTTGCGGGAGCGGACGGCCACCTGGCCGTTTTCCATCTCCCGGTCGCCGATGACCAACATATAGTTGATTTTCTGCACCTGGGCTTCCCGGATTTTGTAGCCCACCTTCTCGTTGCGGTCGTCCAGCTTGACCCGCATGCCCGCTTTGGTCAGCTGGTCCACCACTTTCTTCGCATAGTCCAGATGGTCGTCGCCGATGGGAATCACCGCCACCTGCACGGGGTTGAGCCACAGGGGGAACGCCCCGGCGAAGTGCTCGATGAGGATGCCGATAAACCGCTCGATGCTGCCAAAGGCCACCCGGTGAATCATGATGGGCCGGTGTTTCTGGTTGTCGGGGCCGGTGTATTCCAACTCGAACCGCTCGGGCAACTGGAAGTCCAACTGGATGGTGCCGCACTGCCAGGTCCGGCCGATGCAGTCCTCCAGATGGAAGTCCAGCTTGGGGCCGTAGAAAGCGCCGTCTCCCTCGTTGATGACAAAGTCCTTGCCCAGCTCGGTGATGGCTTCCCGCAGGGCGTTGGTGGCAATCTCCCAATCCGCCTCGTCGCCCATGTGGTCCTCCGGCATGGTGGAAAGCTCGATGTGGTAGCGGAATCCAAAGGTGGTGTAAATTTCGTCAATCAACCTGGTGACGTTTTTAATTTCGTCCTTAATCTGGTCCTTGGTCATAAAGATGTGGGCGTCGTCCTGGTTGAAGCAGCGCACCCGCATCAGTCCGTGAAGGGCTCCCGACATTTCGTGGCGGTGGACCAGGCCGACTTCCGCCATCCGCAAAGGAAAATCCTTGTAGGAGTGGGGCTTTTGCTTGTAAATCAGGATGCCGCCGGGGCAGTTCATGGGCTTGATGGCAAAGTCCTGATCATCGATGACGGTGGTGTACAT
>JAKPGH010000130.1 GCA_029550985.1 Bacillota bacterium | reverse complement strand
GCGCCGACCCCAACTACGAGGAAAAATAACAGAAGATGGAAACTGTTGGCAGCCGCCGGAACCAATAGGTGTGCTGCCAATCTAGGTATTTGAATATTTGGAGGCAGCCTATGCTTGTAAACACTGCGGTTTTAGGTCCTGTAGAAGTGAGCGCGGACAATATCTTTCACCTACCGGAAGGCCTTTACGGCTTTGAGGGGAAAAGCGATTATGCTCTCATTACCAAACAGGACGAGGACGTGACTCTCAAGTGGTTTCAGGCGGTGGACAGCAGCGTGCCCTGCTTTGTGGTCTTTGATCCTTTTGAAATCGTGGAAGGATACGACCCCGTCGTCGAGCCCTCCGACCTGCAATATTTAAACTGCAAGGATGCTTCTGAACTGCTGTTTTTGGTGATTGCCGTAGTTCCCGAGGACATCAGCGGCATCACCGTCAACCTCAAAAGCCCCATTGTCATCAACAAGCGGGAAAGGCGTGCCCGCCAGGTGATTCTGGCCAACCAGGACTACCCCATTCGCTTCCCGCTCTTTCCCCAACCGGAAGAAAACCAAAAGCAGTAGGGGCGACGTTAGCTTCTGCCGTGTAAGGAGGTGAAACCGTGCTGGTCATCAGTCGGCGAATCGGCGAATCCTTTGTCATTGGCGAAAACATCGAGGCCACCGTGGTGGACATTGTCGGCGAAAAGGTGGTGCTGGGCATTACCGCTCCCCGGGAAATTCCCATCACCCGCATTGAGGTGAGCCAAACCGCGGAGCAAAATCTGGCGGCCGCCGCCAGCAACATCAATCTGCACGGTTTTGCCCGCCTTTACAAAAAGCGATTCCCCGGCGAACGGAAAGACAACTAACCTTTTCCAGGAAAACTGAAAAGCCCGCTTTCTCCCGTATGGAGAGCGGGCTTTTGTAATTTGGGTGGGAAAGTTTAATCGGCTGCGACCACCACGGCGGTTCGGTTGGGCATGCAGACCGCGCTTTGGCCGTCCATCCAAACCCATCCGGTCTTTTCGCAGATGTGGTCGGGGCAGGTGACGTTGATAAAGCGGATTTTATGGTCCTTCACTTCCAGGCTGGCGGGAACGCCGTAAACCGAAAGGTCGATGATTTGGTCCGGCGTGCTCTTGAGGGGAAGTTCCAGCACCCGCTGGCCGCTGATGCTGACATAAGCGGTTCCCGATTCCCCTCCCCGGCTGTTGAGCAGATAAAAACCTCCCAACACCAAAAGGGCCAGCAGAACCAGGACAAGCTCCCACCGCATTTTCTTTTCCTTCATAATCTCCCACCGTTTCGATTTCTCCGGTCAAACCGGCAGCCGAGTTTTCCTCCCTTTACTTTCCCCGTTCTTTGTAGTATAATACCATTAAGGTAACCAATGTTACGAAAAAGGGGATCGCCATGCCAGAACAACTGCCGCTTCATATTGATGAAAAGCTGTATCAAAACACCATCTTCGAGGGGCTCACCCCCGAACAGATTGCCCAAGTGCTCCCCTGTATTGCGGTTGCTGTCAAGTACTATGGCCCCGACGAATGCATTGCCGACCCCCAACGTCCCCTGCGGGAGCTGGGGGTGGTGCTGGACGGTGACCTGATTATCCGCGACGAGGGGGACGGCAAGGTGGTGGACAGCATCGGCCGCAACGGTTTGCTAGGCGAAGCTGCTCTGGCCGCCTCCGACCAGTTGCCCCACCGGGTGGTGACCGACAAAGGAGCTCAAATTCTCTTTCTTTCGGGGGCCTTCTTCCTTTCCCCCTGCGGCAAGGACTGCGGCAACCGGGACGCCCACCAAATTATTGTGGGCAATATGCTGCGGCTCCTTTCGGAACGCACCATCTCCCTCAATAAAAAAATCGCCTACCTGACCGCGGAGGACTTAAAAACCAAAATCGCCATGTATCTTTGGGAGCTGTATCAGCTCAACGGCAGCTCCACCTTCAATATGCCCCTCAACCGGGACCGGCTGGCGGAGTACTTTTCGGTGGCCCGCCCCTCCCTTTCCCGGGAGCTGACCAACCTGCGGAATATGGGAATCATCGATTTCCACCGCAGCAGCGTCACCATTTTGGACGTCGCCGCTCTGCAAAAAATGGCGGGGCGTTAAGCTGTCACTTTATGTTTCCACAACTTCCCCTTTCGCATTTGGCGAGAGGGGAAGTTTTTTGCCTTTAACGGGTTTCCGCCACTTTCAGCGGCGGGCCTTCCAGCCGAATGAGCCGGTCGGCCACCCGACGGGCTTCCTCCCGGTCGTGGGTCACCTGCACCGTAAGGGGAGGGCGGTTTGCCGCCACAAAGGCTTCGATTTCCAGCTTGGTCTGCTCGTCCAGGCCCTTGAACGGTTCGTCCAGCAGCAGAATGTCCCCGCCGTAGGCAACGGCCCGGGCGATGGCCACCCGCCGCCTCATGCCGCCGGAAAGCTCGTCCGGCAGCTTGTGGGCGGAATCGGAAAGCCCGCAGGCTTCCAACACCCTGTCCGCCAGAGCCGAGGACTCCTCCCCTGCCGGGAGCACCGCCAAAATATTGGCTTTGGCGGTAAGGCCGGGCAGCAACCGGTCCTCCTGAAACACCATGGAAATCTTCCGCCCGCCCAAATGGACGGAGCCTTTCTCCGGCTGCTCCAGCCCCGCCAACAGGCGCAGCAGGGTGGTTTTTCCGCAGCCCGACGGCCCCATCAAGGCCAGCACCCCCTG
>JAKPGH010000128.1 GCA_029550985.1 Bacillota bacterium | reverse complement strand
GGGCCTTTTTTCTTTCATTTCTGCAAAGCGGGCAGCAATTCACCAGTTACATTAAGGTTTACATTATGCTATAATAAATAAAACCTTACCCCTGATTCGGGTTGGCAGGGCGCACACATCCGGACTTTGATTCTTTTTGACAAGTAGGTGAATGGGATTGGCTTTGACCAAACGAACCCTAAAATCCATGGCCACCAAAGAGCGCATCCGCAACGTGGCCTTGAACCTCATGCGAACCTATTCCATCGACGAAATCAGCGTGCAGGACATCTGCTCCAAGGCCCATGTGGGCATCGGAACCTTTTACCACTACTACAAAACCAAAGACGACATCGTCCACGAAGTGTACTCGGAAATGGACGCCCACTTCCTCAAACTGGCGGAAGAGGCAAAGGCCAGCGATATCAGCGCCTACGAATATATTCTGCGCCACTTTATTTGCTATGCCCGCTTTCTCACCCAAACAACGGTGGATTTCGCCCGCAAGGTGTTTTCCCTGCAATCCAAGGAATTTCTCAACCTGGAGCGGCCCGTTTACACCACCCTCATTCACTACTTGCAGGAAAAGCAAAAACGGGGGCAGATTTCGCAGGAGCTGGATATCACGAAGTTTTGCGTCTACGTCAACGTCTGCCTGCGGGGCGTCGCCTACGACTGGTGCCTTCACGACGGGGAGTACGATTTGGTGCAGAAATGCATCGAGTACGCGGACCTCTTCCTCGCCGGATACCGGGAGATGCTGCAACCCGCCAAATAGTACCGCGCAAGGGATAAAAGAAGCCGGGAAAGTCTTTTTCACCGACTGGCGTATTATTTTAATAAGGTATAAGTAAAAAGCCCCGGTTGCCGGCCGGGGGCTTTTCTTATTTACAATCGTTCGGTTATTTTTTGCCTCAATTGCAAATACTAAAGGCAATCATGGGAAGGGAGTGTTGATGATGGACCAAACCAAACAGGATATCAGCGCTTTAAATAATGTGTACAAAAACGCCTCCATGGGCATCAAAGCGACGGAAATGCTGATTGAAAAAACGGAAGACGCGGAGTTTTCCAAAACGCTGCACAAATTTTTGGTGGACTACACCGATATCAAGGACAAGGCGGCCGAAGCCCTTGCGGAATACGGGCAGCTTCCCCAAAGCTCCGCTTTGGAGGACGGCGCCTTGTGGATGGGGGTGCAGATGAACACGCTGCTGGACAAAACCTCCTCCCACATGGCGGAAATGCTAATTCAGGGCAGCTCCATGGGGATGATTGACAACACCAAAACCCTCAATTCCCACAAGAACCTTTCCCCCAAAGTGGAAAAGCTCACCCGCCGCCTCAACGAAATTGAAGAAAACAACGTGCAGGCCATGAAGCGGTATCTCAGCTAATAATTAAAGCCATCGAAGAGATTCGATGGCTTTTGATTTGATTTGAAATATGTATAAAATCGAGGAAAAGGATGTTCCTATTCGCCCAAATCCCTGGCCGGCCCCGTGGAGCTTCGAACCACCAGTTTGGGCGGATACTCCACCCGGGTCAAACTGGGATTGGAGCCTTCCGGCGTGCCGATTTGATTGATGCGGCGGTACAGCATATCGAAGGCGTTTTTTCCCTTCAAGAGCATGTGGTTTTCGATACTGGTGAGGGAAACCGCCGTCATATGAGAGGGAAAGATGTTGTCAAACCCGCAAACGCTGTAATCCTCCGGAATTTTTTTGCCGGCTTGCATTAGGGCGTCCATGGCCCCGTATGCCACCATGTCGTTGACGCAGATCAAGGCGGTCAGCTTTTGCATCTGCAGACATTCCTGGGCCAGTTGGTAACCGACTTTGTGCTCGATATCCGGGTCGTTGATATCCGAGGACCTGGAAACGTCGATGGCCTTTACCAGGAAGCTGCAATCCTTGCCCAACCTCTTTACCGCATCCCGTACCCCCTCCATCCGCCGAACCCGGATGGAGTTCTCGCTGTTCAACGGGGTGGACAAAAAGGCAAAGTGCCGGTGCCCCAGGGCAATCAAATGCTC
>JAKPGH010000093.1 GCA_029550985.1 Bacillota bacterium | reverse complement strand
ACGCTTGCGGTAAGGTGACTTAAGGCTGTAGAACAAATCCAGCATTTCGTCCAGCGTGATGGCTGTCGAACCAGCCGTTGTAACACCGATCTGACCACCGCCTGTTGCGGCCAGGATGCCGGTGGGTTTCCCTGATCCGTCGCCCACAAAGAAGGCTTCCTCTTCTTTGGCACCAATACGACGGGCAAACTCCTTGGCGATATATCTCTCCAAATTAAACACGCTGTCGTTAAGAAGCTCCTCGCTGACCTTAATCATAGTGGCCAGCTTGAATGCTCCGATGGATACCTGACCGAAGCTGTCGTCGCTTTCAGGAATCTGTCCTCCCTCATCTACCCATGAGGCAGTTCCTTTTGATGCTACTACAGGAATCTTCCTGTCGCCGCTGGAAGTGGTAATGACATTGGCCAGCTGCCGGAAGATATTTTCCTCCTCCAGCGCTTCCACAAGGGTACGTTCAAACTCATCAGGCACCAGATAGCCGCCTTCCGTATCCTCGCCAACCTGCAGTGCGTTTTGTATATCTGCAGTACGCTTACCGCGCATGGCATTCCAGAAGGCACGCTTATACTCGGCAGCAGCCCTTCCGGTTTTGACCTCGTCACTTGAAGAAGGCTTGTTGGTAATAGGGGTGTTGGTGGGCTTGGAAAGTTCCAAGTCCAGGGCGGCCTGACGCTCCAGCCGGTCAATTTCCTTACCCAATGCCACTACATCGGCTTCCATCTTTTCGTAAGTTGCGGTGTCCTCGGCGGATAATAGCCCGTCACCGCCCCGCTTGGTATCTAGGAATGCCTTAGCCGCTTCCCATGCCCTTGCGCGCTTTTCACGCAGTTCTAAGATTTTACTCATTGTCGTTTCCTCCTTAAAATTTTAGTGGGAAATTAAAGAGAGCCGCTTATCCAGCGACTCAATGGGGGTACCCGTTTTCGGTTTGGGCTTGGGGATTTTCCCAAGTAGGGAGTTGGTGACCGCCAGACGACTAAATATCAGGCCTTGTCCTGTATCTTGCGGTTCCTCACTGGCCGCAAACATAATTTTGTCGGCAAAGCCCAGTTCAACAGCCTTTTTGGCGTTCATCCATGTCTCCGCGTCCATGGGGTGGGAGAGCCTGATACGGGAAAGCCCTGATTTCAGTTCATAGGCGTTGATGATGCTTTCCTTGACCTCATCCAGCAGCGCTTTTGCCCGGAGCATCTCCTCACTGTCGCCGATGGCTATGGTTGATGGATTGTGGATCATCAGCATACTCACGGGAGACATATATACATCACCGCCAGCCATGGCAATGACCGAAGCAGCGCTTGCTGCCAGACCGTCAATCTTGACCGTTACCTTTCCGGTATAATCCATGAGCATGTTATAAATCTGTGCCGCTGCAAATACATCGCCGCCGGGAGAGTTAATCCACACTGTAATGTCGCCGGAAGCAGACAGCAGCTCATCCTTAAATAATTTGGGCGTAACCTCGTCGCCCCACCAGGTTTCCTCTGCGATGGGACCGTTAAGATAGAGGGTGCGTTGATCATCCGAATCCCGCACCCAGTTCCAGAATTTCCTCATTTACTGACCTCCTTTGCTTGATTATTGGCAAACGCACCTGCGTCAGCCAGCTTGGTCATATTGCCGTTGACCAGATACAAATCGCCGCCTTCCTCGGCGGGAATGCGGTTCATATCCTCCAGTTCACGGATGTCGTTGGCGCTCATCCAACCATTCTGGCGCGCCGTAGCGTAACCGGACATACGGCTTTGGTAATCACCTCGAAGCAGCCCGTCCACATTGAACTTCACAAAATATCTGGGCTTTTCAGATGGAAGGAGAAGAGACTGTTGTAAAGCCTGCTCCCAACGCACCACACACGGGTCAAGGGTATATTTTACAAACTCAAGGCTTTGTTGCTCAATGTTTGAAAAACTCGACTTCTCCAAATCCCCCACCATGTGGGGCGGTACCCTGAAAATGCGGGCGATCTCGTTGATCTGGAATTTACGGGTCTGTAAAAACTGTGCTTCCTCTGGTGGGATGCCAATCTGATGAAACTTCATGCCCTCCTCCAGCACTGCAATGCGATGGGCGTTGGCACTGCCCTGATACACGGTATTCCAGCTTTCCCGCACCCGTTTCGGGTCCTTGACCACGCCAGGATGCTCCAGCACCCCTCCCGGATTGGCTCCGTTGGCAAAAAAGGACGCGCCGTATTCCTCCGTTGCCATCGCCATGCCGATAGCATTTTTGGCCATGGCAATGGGCGAGTAGCCGACCAGTCCGTCAAAGCCCAAGCCGGGTATATGAAGGACTTCATCACGCCGCAGGGTGACATAGCCACCTTTTGGTTTTAGTCCGCTTTCATCCACATCACGGTAATAGGTGTAGACCAGTTCACCGCTTGCAGAGCGGTTTACATCCATTTTGTTAGGGAGAAGGGGATATAGCCCCAGCACCCTCCCCAGTCCGTCCCGGATAACCTGCGCATAGGCGTTGCCCCAAAGTAAAAGATGACTCATCAGTGTCTCTCGGAACACAAATGAAGTCATCTCTGGGTTGGGTTCGTTATGGAGGAGGTAGTACAGCGGGTGCTGGCTTATGCGCTCCTTACCTCCGTCCAAGCGATAGCGGTATATGTGCAGGGGAAGCCCTGCAATGGCTTCAGCCAGTATTCTCACACAGGCATACACCGCCGTGGTCTGCATGGCCGTTCGCTCGTTGACAGTTTTGCCACTGGAAGTACTGCCGAACAGAAACGAAAACCCGCTGCCCACACGG
>JAKPGH010000086.1 GCA_029550985.1 Bacillota bacterium | reverse complement strand
GCGCTTGTCCCGTTCGCAGGGAATTTTTGCAAGCGCCCCCGTTCTGGTGGTGCTGTTTGCAAGGCGGAGTCTTCCGGACAATCCTTTGGCCAAAACAAAGGAAACCGAAGAGTTGCTCACTGCCCAAAGTGTTGCTTTGGCGGCAGGGCAGATGCTTTTGGCGGCATCTCATTTGGGGCTGGCCGGATGCTGGTTTGCGGCGCCTTTGTTTTGCCCGGACGCGGTTTGCGCCGCTTGCGGAGTAGATTGGGCTCAATGGGTTCCCCAGTGTTTGCTCACCATTGGGTATCCGGCGGAGCAGCCCAGGGAAAAGATCCCCCCTCTCCTCGAGGACAGTGTTGTGTGGGTTTAGCAGGCAGTGCTAAAATATAGGCAGGTCACCGCATATGGTTGGAAATAATCGCAGGAGCTAAGGATATGAAAACTGTAGTGCTTTCGGGAGGAGTGGGGGCAGCTCGCTTTTTAACCGGGCTTGTCCAGGTGATGGACCCGCGGGATATTACCGTCATCTCCAATACCGGGGATGACTGCGAATTTTACGGACTTCGTGTTTGCCCCGACATTGATACGGTCATCTACTCCCTGGCGGGGATGGCCAATCCCCAAACGGGATGGGGACTGATGGGGGACAGCTTTCAGGCATTGAAAGAACTCAAGGCTTTGGGGTGTGAAACGTGGTTCCAGCTGGGAGACCGGGACCTTGCCACCCACATCTGGCGCACCATGATGCTGCGGCAGGGGCAGTCCCTTTCTCAGGTGACCCGAACACTTGCCCGGTTGCGGGGGCTGGAATTGACCATTTTGCCCATGAGCGACCAACCGGTTCACACTGTTCTGGAAACCGAAATCGGTCGCCTTCCCTTTCAGGAGTATATGGTAAAGCACCGCTTTCAACTAGCGGTGAAACATATCTGCTTTGAGGGCTGTGATCAGGCGTTGCCTGCTCCCGGTGTGCTGGAGGCCATTGCCGATGCCAAGCGAATTATCATAGCCCCCAGCAACCCTTATGTCAGCATTGGCACGATTTTGGCGGTGCCGGGCATTCGCCAGGCGTTGGAACAAGCCACCGGCAAGGTAGCCGCCATCAGCCCCATTGTGGGAGGCAACGCCGTCAAAGGTCCTGCGGCGCGAATGCTTTCCGATTTCGGGCAGCCCGTCAGCCCATTGGGGGTGGCGCAGATTTACCAAAGCTTTTTGGATTTGATGATTGTGGATGAAAAAGACCAAGCCCTTTTGCCCGAAATCCGTGCGATGGGCATTGAGGCGGTATCGACCCAAACGATGATGACCTCGCTTCAGGCAAAAATAACCCTGGCAAAACAGGTTTTGGAATTTATGCAATAACCAGTGATGGGAGGAGAAGTTGTTGAAAGACAAAGATCGCGAACTGTTAGAATCCTATATTCCTTTGGTGAAGTTTATTGCCGCAGTGGGCGGGCCTCGCTGCGAGGTGGTGTTACATGATCTGAGCGATATCGAGCATTCCATCATCGCCATCGAAAATGGACATATATCCGGCCGCAAGGTAGGAGATGGCATGATGGACTTTGCCTACCAAAAATTCCTCGAGGAAACCGGCGAATTCTTGGTAAATAAAAGCGGAAAGCTTACCAATGACCACAAAACCCTTCGGTTTTCCGCCTTTCCCATCCGGCGCAAAACCGACCAGGAAGTAATCGGGCTGCTCTGCGTCACCGTGGATATCACTGATTTTATCTACATGCAGCGGGTCATCAACAGCGAGTTGTTTATAGACGGCGGCTATTACACCGAGCCGGAAAACCCGGCCGGCGCCTTTGCACTTCCTCTGTCCGATACCCTGGAGGCGATGTTCCTTCACGCCATGCAGGAAAGCGGCTGCGACGATGTGGACCGGATGGACAAGGACGATAAAATGCGGGTCATCTCCATCCTGAAAGAAAACAATTTGTTTGAGATAAAGGGAACGGTTAGTTTTATAGCAAAAAAGCTCAAAATTTCGGAACCATCCGTTTACCGCTACTTAAAAGAGGTCAGGAACAGCAGTGAATAACGCTGCTTCTGACCTCTTTTTTTAACATCTCTTTTATATTTATATCAGGATTTCATAAAAGTTTTGAAATATTTTGGAATGTTTTATTCTTGACAGAAGCCTTTGGGATCACTATATTATAATATAATTTATTATCAACCGAATCCAAAAAATTATCACAATATCAATGACCCTTTTATTATTTTTGGGGTCAATGGATTGATAGCACCCAAATTGACTCAAAAGTTCACACAAGTTTGAATTATTACGCATTTTTTTGTTGAAAACGCAAGTAATGCTGGCGTTATAGAATAAAAATTTTTTATTACAATTTGCCGGATGCTGAAGAATTTTGAAAAAAATCCTCAGCATGTTTCCCAAAGCATTCGAGGGAAACCGGGCTAAGACGGTTGCATCCCGGCTTTGGGAAGGCGGTGCACAACCACACATTTCACTGCAAATTTGGACAAGTTTCAGCAGTCCGAATGCCCTTTATGTTTTATTAAGCATGACACAACTACAAAATTCATGATTTGGGAGAGGGGAAACGTATGCATAAGTACATTTTGAAAAGGTTGCTTATGATGATACCGGTCCTCATTGGCATCACGTTTATCATTTTTGTAATTCTCAACATGACGCCCGGGGATCCGGCATTGATTATATTGGGCAGCGAGGCCACCGACGAAACCATTGCTCAGCTGCGGGAAGAGCTTGGATTGGATGATCCCCTGCTTTTGCGATACGGCAGATACATGCTGAACCTTATGCGGGGGGATTTGGGTCGCAGCTACCTCAATGACCGAGCCATCTTTCCGGCGATTATGGAGCGGTTGCCCATTACCCTCAGCCTTGCTTTTTTGTCGTTGCTGATTGCGGTGGTGGTTGCCATTCCTCTGGGGATTCTCTCCGCCACCAAGCAGTACTCCTTTTTGGATTCTGCCAGCATGATTCTTTGTCTCATCGGCGTGTCCATTCCAAACTTCTGGCTGGCATTGTTGCTGATTTTGTTGTTCTCGGTCAAACTTTCGCTGCTGCCCTCCGGCGGGCTGAATCACGGATTGGTCAGCTATATTCTGCCTGCCATCACTTTGGCCACCAGCGGCGCCGCCAGCATGGCACGGCAGACCCGTTCCTCCATGCTGGAGGTGATCCGGCAGGACTATATCCGCACGGCGCGGGCCAAGGGTGTGCGGAAAAACAAAGTTCTGATTCGCCATGCGCTGAAAAACGCCATTATGCCTGTCATAACCCTCATGGGGCTAACTTTGGGGCGGAATTTTGGCGGCGCGGTGGTGGTGGAGTCCATCTTTACCCTGCCCGGCACTGGCAGACTGCTGCTGGAGGGAATCCGCAGCAAGGACATTCCCATGGTGATGGGGTGCGTGGTGATTCTTTCCATTCTCATCAGCATTGCCAATTTGCTGGTAGACATTGTGTACGGCTTTGTGGATCCGCGGCTCAAAGCCGAGTACAAATAAGGGGGATTTTTGGTGAGCGAACCAACAAGCAAATTTAAAAAGTATAAAAAGCGCAGCCAGGCGGCAGAGGTTTGGAGGCGCTTCCGGAGAAATAAAGCAGCCATCCTGGGGCTTATCATTTTCAGCTGTATTCTTCTCGTCTCCATCTTTGCCGATGTTCTGGTGGATTATGAAACCAAGGTGAAGGAACAAAACTTTATGAACCGGATGGCTCCGCCTTCCTGGGAGCATCCCTTTGGCACCGATGAGTTTGGGCGGGATATTTTGGGACGAGTCATTCACGGCTCCCGTCTTTCCCTGGCGGTGGGATTGGGTTCCGTCGTCATCTCCCTGCTGATCGGGGGGGCTCTTGGAGCGATTGCCGGGTTCTACGGAGGGCGGTTGGACAACCTGATTATGAGAATGGTGGATATTTTTATGGCCATTCCCTCCACCATCATGGCCATCACCATCATGGCGGCGCTGGGCGCCAGCACCTTTAACCTGATGCTGGCTATCGGCATTTCCTTTATTCCAACCTACGCGCGAATTATGCGGTCCTCGGTCATCGGTCTGCGCAACACCGAATTTGTGGAGGCTGCCAAAGCCATTGGAGCCAAAAACTCCACCATTATTCTCACCGAAATTCTTCCCAACTGCTTGGCGCCCATTCTGGTGCAGGTGACCATGAGTTTTGCCTTCGGCGTTCTCAACGTCTCCACCTTAAGCTTTATCGGACTGGGAATTTCCCCGCCTACCCCCGAGTGGGGCAACATGCTCTCCACGGCCAGGGAATACCTGCGGGATGCACCCCATATGTGTTTCTTCCCCGGTATGGCAATTGTCCTGACCATCCTTTCCCTCAATTTGCTGGGAGACGGACTGCGGGATGCCCTTGACCCCAAGTTGAAGCAGTAGGAGGAACACCATGGAAATACAGACCTCTGAAATCAATACTGTGCTGGAAATCCAGGACCTTGTTGTCAATTACGAGACGGACGATGGAATCGTCCATGCGGTCAACGGGGTCAATCTCAAGCTGGAACGGGGCAGAACCCTTGCCCTGGTAGGGGAAACTGGAGCCGGCAAAACCACCATCGCCCTTTCCATTCTCCGGCTGATTCAGGATCCGCCGGGAAAAATCCGGGGGGGAAGCATTCGGTTGGAGGGAGAAGATCTTCTCACCTATACCGAGCGGCAGATGGAAGCCATCCGGGGCGATAAGGTCTCGATGATTTTCCAGGATCCCATGACCTCCCTCAACCCGGTTCTGACCGTGGGAGACCAGATTGCCGAAGTGATTCAAATTCACCAGAAGGTCTCCAAGGCAGAGGCGGAGAAAAAAGCGCGGGAGATGCTGGAGCTGGTAGGCATTGACGGCGACCGGGCCAAGGAATATCCCCATCAGTTTTCGGGCGGGATGAAGCAGCGGGTGGTCATCGCCATTGCGCTGTCCTGCAACCCCACCCTGCTGATAGCCGACGAGCCCACCACCGCTTTGGACGTGACCATTCAGGCGCAGGTGCTGGAGTTGATGAAGGAACTGCGGGAAAAGTACCAGACCTCCATGATTATGATTACTCACGACCTGGGCATTGTAGCCGAAACCTGCGATGAAGTTTCCATTGTGTATGCGGGCCGGATTGTGGAGCACGGCACCCTGCGGGATATTTTCAAGAACACCAAACATCCCTATACCGTTGGGCTGTTTAATTCCCTGCCCAACATCAAGCGGCGAAAGGATATGCTCAAGCCCATCAAGGGGCTGATGCCGGACCCCACCAACCTGCCTTCTGGCTGCCCCTTTCATCCCCGCTGCGACCATGCACAGGAAATTTGCTCCAAACGCAAACCGTTAACCACCTACCTCAGCGACACCCATTTTGTGGAGTGCCTGGCCTACGAAAACGGCACCGGCGTCACCATTGCAGAAAGGGAGGGATAGCAGATGGCCCAACCCCTCTTAGAAGTAAAAAATTTAAAGAAATATTTTAAAACCAAAAAAGGTACCCTCCATGCCGTAGACGATGTTTCCTTTACGGTGGAGCAGGGCAAAACCTTAGGCGTGGTAGGGGAATCCGGCTGCGGAAAATCCACCACGGGGCGCACCATTTTACGTTTGCTGGAGCCTACTTCCGGCCAGGTGTTTTTTGAGGGAAAGGATATTTTCTCCCTGTCCCCCAGGCAGATGAGGGCCATGCGCAAAGAAATGCAGATTATCTTTCAGGACCCTTACGCCTCCCTCAACCCGCGAAAAACCGTGGGCGAGATTATTGCCATGCCTCTGGTGCTCAACAAAATCATTACCGACCCCCGCAAGCGGGAGGAGCGGGTGCTGGAGCTGATGGAAACGGTAGGACTGGCCGAGCGGTTTATCAATACCTACCCCCACGAACTGGACGGCGGGCGGCGGCAGCGCATCGGCATCGCCCGGGCGCTGGCCATGGAGCCCAAGTTCATTGTATGCGACGAGCCGGTGTCGGCTCTGGACGTTTCCATTCAGGCTCAGATTCTCAACCTGTTGACCACGCTGCAGAAGCAATTCGGGCTGACCTACATATTTATCACCCACGACCTTTCGGTGGTTCACCATTTTTCCGATGATATTGCGGTAATGTATCTGGGACAGTTGGTGGAAAAGGCTCCGACGGCGGAGTTGTTTGAAAAGCCGCTGCATCCCTACACCCAAGCCTTGCTGTCGGCCATTCCCATTCCGGACATCGACCATCCGCAAAAGCGGATTATTTTAAGAGGCGAGCTTGCGTCGCCCATCAACCCCAAACCCGGGTGCCGATTTGCACCCCGCTGTAATTATGCGTCAGAGAAGTGCATGAACAAAACACCGGAACTTCGGGAAGTCAGTCCCGGCCATTTTGTGGCATGCGCTCTAGCGGAATAAAAATAGGAGGAAACGTATGAAAAAGGCACTGATTTTGACTCTCGCTCTTGCTCTGTCAATTGGTTGCGTTTTAAGCGGATGCACCAACAACCCCGACGCGCCCAAACCAACCAGCCAGTCTGCTGCCAGCAGCTCCAATGCAGGCGCCAGCACTTCCGGCAGCGAAGCAAACACTTCTGCCCCCAACAGCAAAGAGGGTAAAAGCACCATTACCATTGGTGTCTCTCAGGACATTCTCTCCTTCGACCCTCATGGCTATACCGGAATTGCTTCCACCATTCCCGGACGCCATATCTACGATACCCTGGTCCGGATTATGCCCGACGACTCTCTGGAGCCCTGCCTGGCCGAAAGCTGGGAGATTCTGGACGACACCACCATCCAGTTTAAACTGCGCAAAGATGTGAAGTACCACAACGGCGAGCCCTTCTCGGCTCACGACGTGAAGTTCTCCATCGAGCGGCACCTGGGCACCACCTATACCCTTTCCATGGTGTCCGCCATCGACCATGTTGACGTCATCGACGACTACACCTGCAACGTGGTTCTCAATACTCCTGCCACCTCCATGACCCTCACCAACCTGGCTTACCCCACCTGCGGCATTGTCAGCAAAAAGACGGTGGAGGAGCTGGAGGCTGCCGGCAAGACATTGGACGAAAACCCCATCGGAACCGGTCCTTTAAAGTTTGTCTCCTACATGTCCGGCGACAAAGTGGTGCTGGAAAAGTTTGAGGATTACTGGGGTGTTCCCGCTGCCCACGACACCATGATTCTGCGGATTATCACCGATGACGCCGCCCGCTCCATTGCTCTGGAAACCGGTGAAGTGGACATTATCCTGGACGTTCCCAGCTCCGAGTTTGATCGCATTCGCAAAAATCCAGATCTGGCGCTGGAAGAGTACGCCTCCACCAAGATGGAGTTTGCTTACCTCAACACCACCAAAGCGCCTCTGGACAACAAGCTGGTTCGTCAGGCTCTGAGCCATCTGATCAACCGTGACGCCATCATTGCCATTGCGGAAAATGGAAACGGCTTCCCGCTGTATAGCCCCATTGCCGAAGGTCACCGCTACTACATGCCCGAAGTCACCCAATACGAATACGATGTGGAAAAGGCCAAGGCCTTGTTGGCAGAAGCGGGCTATCCCAACGGCTTTGATCTGAGCCTGATTTGCATCAACCAAACCCGCGCCCGCATCGGTCAGGTTCTGCAGTCCGACTTTGAAAAGGCCGGCATCAACCTCAAAGTGGAGACCATCGAAAACAGCGCCTACCTGGACATCACCAAGAACGGCGACCACCAGATCGCCCTTTCCAGCTGGACTTCCAGCGTGGACCCCAACGCGACCTTCCCCTCTCTGTTCTCCAGCGGTCCTTTGGGCACTGCCAACAACCGCAGCAAATACAATAACCCCGAAATTGAGCCTATGCTGGAAGCCGGCCGCGCCGGACGTACCTTTGAAGAGCGGTACGAAATTTACAAACAAGTTCAGAAGATTATCATCGACGACGCCGCCATCATTCCCTTCTACACAGCGGTGGGTGCGGTTGCCCGCCACAGCGATCTGAAGGGCCTGCAGCTCTATCCCAGCGTACAGCACCGTCTGGACCAGCTGCACTATTAATGGCAAAGCTGCTTAAGCCCGGCGCACCGGGCAACGGCATGAGCGTATGAACGGTCAGACCGTGCACAGCAAAAGTACCTACCCTTACCCCCATGACTCCATAGAATCAGGTAATGACGCCGGGGAGAATGCCATCCTCCCCGGCCTCATTCCTATTATTTGCTCGAGCCGCCTGTGGAGCGCCTTTCAAGAGGGCGGGCAGGGGACAACTGACCATGGAAAGGACGCGGTAGTATGAATTGGAAACAATATGTGGACAAAGACCAAATGGTGGCGTGGAGACGGCACCTGCATAAATATCCCGAAGTCTCCTATCAGGAAAAGGAGACCAGCGCTTACATTGTCAAAGCCCTGGAGCAGATGGAGGGCATTGAAATTCTCCGACCTGCCGACACCAGCGTGGTAGGAATTCTGAAAGGAGCCAAGCCCGGCAAGGTGGTGGGCATTCGGGCGGATATCGACGCGCTTCCCATACAGGAACAGGCCGATGTGGAGTACAAATCGGTACACGACGGCGTCATGCACGCCTGCGGCCACGATTTTCACACCGCCACTCTTCTGGGGGCTGCCAGCGTACTGAGCAAAATTCGCCACCAGCTTTGCGGCACCGTCAAATTCATTTTTCAGGCGGCGGAAGAGCAATTTCCCGGCGGAGCCCAGGCCATTGTGGATTCCGGCGCCGTCAGCGACTGCGATTATTTCATCGGCGCCCATGTGTTGGCCAAGCTTAAAACTGGACTGATCTCCTGCTGGCCCGGCACGGCCACCGCTTCCCCCGACAAATTCCTCATTCACGTTACGGGAACCGGCAGCCACGGAGCGGCTCCGGAGGCTTCCATCGACGTGGTGACAGTGGCTGCCCATATTGTCACCAACTTAAACAGCATCGTTTCCCGGAACATCAGCCCCTACGACAATGCCGTGGTGTCGGTCACCCGCTTTATTGCCGACTCCTCCCTCAACATTCTGGGGCCCAAGGTGGAGTTGGGGGGAACCATCCGCACCATGGACGAAGGAGTCCGCGCCTTTATTCACAAGCGGTTGGAGGAAATCGTTTCAGGCATCTGCCAAGCCTACGGCGCCACTTATCAGATTGAGATGATGAAGGGCTACGCCCCCATTATCAACGACGAGTATGTCACCCGCATCGTACAGGAAACCGCTAAAGAGCTGTACGGGGAGGATGTTCTGGTTCGGCCCCGCACCTTGATGGCGGGGGATGACTTTTCCGCCTTCGGGCAGATTGCCCCCACCGCCTTCTTCCTGATTGGCAGCGGCTCGGAAGAAGAAGGGTATGAGTACCTGGTACACAATCCCAAGTTTACCGCCAATGAGGACATTTTGCCCATCGGCGCCGAAATGTTTGTAGCCTCCACCCTCAAGTTGTTGGAATCCTAATTGGAATCAAAAAGAGCATCGGCGATTCAAGCCGATGCTCTTTAATTTATATTGTTCCGTCAGCACCATTGGGGCGCGATAACCTAGACGACGGCTTCTTCCGCACGGGCGTTGCCGATGCTCCACGTCGTTACCGTCACCAGAACCAAAATGCTGCCCGCCACAGCAAAACGGCTGGGCTGCTCTCCGTAAAACGAAAAGACCCAGAAAGGCGAGATTAAGGGTTCGATAACCGAAATGAGGCAGCAGTGCAGAGGGGAGCAATCGTTGGCCGCCATGGACATCAAAAGGTAGGGAATCCCCAACTGCAAAACGCCTAATCCCAGAATCAAGGCAAGGGAGGTGGGGGAAAAGGTCTTGACCTGAAACAGAAAGGGAAGTCCCACGCCAAAGCTCATCAACTGGCCCAGCAGAATTCCGCTCATTCGGGTGCTGAAGTCCGAGGAGCCCGAAAATATGTACATACACCCATAGGTGAAACCGCTGCAGATGGCGATGGCGTTTCCCAAGGTGGAGCCTTGTCCGGTTTCTCCCAAAAAGCAGAGAGCGATGCCCAAAAAGGTCAAAGTGATGGCGGCATAATCCGCACTACGAAAATGCTGCTTATAAATCAGAACCAGAATTACCACCATAAAAATGGGGGCGGTAAATTGCAGTATGATGGCGTTGGCGGCGGTGGTTAGCTTGTTGGCTGCCACAAAGCACACGAGGGTAATGCTTAGGGTAAGGCCGATGAAGAAGGAGCTGCGGTTTAAGCAAAAGGGGATTTTGCGCACCCGCATATACAGAAAAATGACGCCGGCTGCAATTATGCTCCGCAGCGATGCAATGGCAAGGGCCGGCAGCGGAAGCAGCTTTATGAACAGTCCTCCCATGCTCCACAGCAAAGAGCAGGCGACCATCATTCCCATGGCTTTGACTTTCCTCGTCTGAATGCTCAAAAGAATCCCCTTTCGTTTTTAGAAATTGCACTCTTGCAAGTGTTTATCATCGAAATAGATGATGCGGGGAATACGGGTGTCGCAGTGTGTGTTGTGCGGCGCTTTGAGCAAAAAGAAAACCGCCGGTTTTCGCACAACCAAGCGGTTTGTTCTGGAGCGGGTAATGGGAATCGAACCCACACTCTCAGCTTGGGAAGCTGATGTTCTACCACTAAACCATACCCGCGCAAATACCAGTACTATTATACGACTTTTCAAGGAAAAGTCAATACTTCCTTGCTTTACAGTTTTGAGGTTAATTAATTATTATTTATAATTTTTTTCCTAATTATGAAATAACCTTGAATTTTATGAATAAATGTGGTACGTTTATTAGTAATTTAAAGTATTAACAGGAAAGGATGTTGTATGTGAGCAAGACCCGCAGAATGTTATCCGGCCTGATGCTCTGTATCCTCCTGCTGACGGTAGCCGCGACTCCGGTGTTAGCCGCACAGGAAGAGTACCAAAGCAATATGTATGCCACCATCTGGTCTTTGGTGCCTCCCATTGTGGCCATTGTGCTGGCGTTGGTTACCAAAGAGGTGTATATTTCCCTCTTTGTAGGTATCTTGGCGGGCGGACTCTTTTACGCCAACTTTAACCCGGTTCTCACCGTCATCACCATCACCGACAAGCTGACCAGCGAAGTGGCCGGCAACATGGGCATTATGATGTTCCTGGTGATTTTGGGAATTTTGGTGGCTTTGATGAACAAAGCGGGAGGTTCCGCCGCCTACGGGCGCTGGGCTGCCAGGAAAATCACCACCCGAAAAGGCGCTTTGCTTTCCACCGTTGGTCTGGGTGTGCTGATTTTTGTGGACGACTACTTTAACTGTCTGACGGTAGGCAACGTGATGATGCCGGTTACCGATAAATATAAGGTGTCCCGGGCAAAGCTGGCCTATCTGATTGACGCCACGGCCGCTCCCGTCTGCATCATTGCTCCTATTTCCAGCTGGGCCGCCGCTGTGACTTCCTCGGTTCCCGAAGGCAGCTCTATCGATGGGTTTAACATGTTTCTGCGGGCGATTCCTTATAACCTTTATGCCCTTCTGACCATCGCCATGATGATTTTGATCACTCTTTGGGGCATTGACTTTGGTTCCATGCGGCGCCATGAACTGTTGGCTATCAACAAGGGCGATTTGTTTGGCGGAACCGGCAACGAGTATGCCGATTCCCAACAGGTGGAAGGAACCAAAGGCACGGTGCTGGATCTGCTGATTCCCGTCATCGTTCTCATTGTCAGCTGCGTGGTGGCTATGATTTACACCGGCGGCTTCTTTGAAGGGGAAAGCTTTGTGGATGCCTTTGCCAACTGCGACTCCACGGTGGCTCTGCCTCTGGGCTCCCTGGTCACGTTGTTTGTGGTGTTTTTGCTTTACATTCCCCGCAAAGTGATCACCTTCCGGGAATTTGCCGGTTGCCTGCCCGAAGGGTTCCGGCAGATGGTACCCGCACTGCTGATTCTTTCCTTTGCCTGGACTCTTTCCGGTTTCTGCAACGACAGTTTGGGCGCCGACGTGTTTGTGGCCAATGCGGTAGCCGGAAACGCCGCCGCCAGCGTCTTCCTCCCCGCTGTGTTCTTCCTCATTGCTCTGGGCCTTGCCTTTGCCACCGGAACCTCTTGGGGAACCTTTGGTATTCTGATTCCCATTGTAGTTGCTCTCTTTAGCGATGGCAGCGAAATGCTGGTCATCAGCATTTCCGCCTGCCTGGCCGGCGCCGTTTGCGGCGACCATATTTCCCCCATCTCCGACACCACCATTATGGCTTCCACGGGCGCTCAGTGCAACCACATCGCTCACGTGTACACCCAGATTCCCTATGCCATGTTGGTGGCGGGTATCTCCTTTGTAGGGTACATCATTGCCGGTTTTGTGCAGAACGCCGTCATCGTTCTGGTAGCAGGCCTTGCCATGCTGGTAGGCGTGCTGCTGTTTATCCATGCCCGGGTGAAGGGCACCGATGAAGTCCTCGAGCCGGCCCCCAAAAGATCTTAACCGAATGCAAAACCGTTCATCCCCCTGCTGACGGCAGGGGGATTCTTTTTATTATGGCAGCGCTGTCTGACAAATGACTGGATGTGAGCCAAACTATCCAAAGACAAAAAAAGAGGGCGGAATACCCGCCCTCTTTTCAGCCGGATGTTACATTACAACGGAGGCATGAATCTGATCCAGCAGCTCCTGATTCAAAGTCCAATCGGAAGAGTGAACCTGGCTATCGATTTCGCTGTACTGTTCAGGGAATTTTTGCTGCCGCAGAATTTGGGTGATTTGGGGCTTGGCCTCCTCCAGACCGGTTTGGCTGATTTTTTCCATGATGTGATATCCGTAGATGGTCTTTACCATGCCCTTGTCACCGGGCTTGGCGGAAAAGGCCCAGTCCTCAAACTCGGCTACCATCTGGCCTCTGCCGAAGGTGTACTCCCCGTTGTTGTCCTTGGAGCCGGGGTCGCTGGAATGTTCCGCCGCCAGCTTGCCGATATCGGCTCCCCCCTGCACCTGCGCCAGAAGGTCCTCGGCTTTGGCTTTGGCCGCGTTCTGCTCTTCCTCGCTCATTTCGTCGGTGCAGTCAATCAGAATGTGGCGAACCGTCACCTGGTCCAGGCTGTCCTGATTGTTTTGGTAGTATTTGGCAATTTCCTCTTCGGTGACCTCAATGGCCTCCAAGGCTTTGCTGTAGTACAGGTCGATTAATTTGCTGCGCTCCAGCATGCCCTTCATCTGCTCCGGGGTCAGGGCAAAGGCGTTGAGGAATTTCTGATCGTCGCCCTCGTACTGGGCGTCCACCACGGTTTGCACGTCGTTTTGGATGCCGTCTTTCTCCTCCTGGGAAAGCTCCATGCCCTCCTTGACGGCGGCGTTGTACAGGACGGCGGCTTCCTTGAGCATATCCATGATGTAGTCAACCAGGTGTTCCCGCACCGTTTTGCCGTCCATTTCCTGGTCCAGCATGGGGCCGTACTGGGAAGCGTACAGGTTGTAAGTGTACAGGTAATCGGAGCTGTACACCACATTGTCTCCCAGCGTGGACAGGGGCTGCTCGGGAATTTCCTGCCGGTCGGGCTGGGACGCCTCCTCAGATTTATCAGAGACGCTCTCTTCCTGCGAGGCCGACGAATCCTGGGATTCCTCAGGGATGTCGGTGACGGTACATCCGGCGGTGATGACCAGCAACAGGGTCAGCAGGATGGTTAGCAGTTTTGTTTTCATGTTGTTGTGCTCCTCTTCCGGGCTGTTCGCCCACATATTCTACCAAGACATTTTAGACAAAGTGGCCGTGCGATAAACAAAGACCCGGACAATGGCAGCGCTGCCCGCCATCCCGCTGCAAAGGTTATCCTTGCAAAAAACAACCGCCTAACCAGCCATCCGTTAGGCGGTTGTTGATGTGTCTGCTTGTTTGACCGCAGGTAACATTATAATATACAAATGTCTCCCCGTCAATGAAGGAAGGTGAACGGTTTGTAAACCTTCTACCCATCAAGGCGCGACAAAATCCCATTAACGCCAGACAAGGTACACGTAGAGCTGGCCGTCTTTGTTGAGGCCGAGGCTGGTCTGCCCGCCCTGACTGGCGCTGCCCAGCTGCTTGGCTTGAAATCCGGTGGGGATGGTCTCCACCCCCGCGGTGCAGCCCTGCTGGGTCATGACGGCAAAGTGGGTGAATTGGGCGTTGCCCGCCGCGTTGAGGGTCATAATGGGGGTGCCTTCGGCAAAGACAAATCCAAAGCGGGGCCGAAATCCCAGCGCAATCCCCTGAAAGGGGTTGCCGTCGCCGATGTAGG
>JAKPGH010000084.1 GCA_029550985.1 Bacillota bacterium | reverse complement strand
CCGCTTGTTGGAGCGGATGTCGGCGGCGGAAACCCCGAAGGTTCTGGCCACTTCCGAAATGATGCGGTCGATGGTGACGGGAACCGGCTGGTTGTCGTTGAGGATGTCCCGGATGGTATTCTGCGCCACCATAATGGAAGGGGGGGAGCCCTGAAGCATCTGGTAGGCCTTGAGCTTTTTCACCGCTCCTTCCAGCTGGCGGATGTTGGTCTTCAGCCGGTGGGCGATGTATTCCGCCACTTCGGTGGGCACCTCGATGCCGATCTGCTCCGCCTTCCGGTGGATGATGGCGGTTCGGGTCTCAAAGTCGGGGGGCTGCACGTCGGCCAAAAGGCCCCATTCAAAGCGGGTGCGCAGCCTCTCCTCCAGGGTTTTGATTTCTTTCGGCGGCCGGTCGGAGGTGAGAATAATCTGTTTTCCCTCCTGATAGAGGGAATTGAAGGTGTGGAAGAACTCCTCCTGGGTGCTTTCCTTGCCGCCGATGAACTGGACGTCGTCCATGTGGAGGACGTCGGCGGAGCGGTATTTTTCGTGGAACTGCTTGGTGGTCTGCTCCGAAATGGCGTTGATCAGCTCGTTGGTAAACTCCTCGCCCTTGACGAAGATCTGCTTCTTTTCGGGGAAGTTCTTGGCGATTTCGGTGTAGACCGCGGTGAGCAGATGGGTTTTTCCCAATCCGGAAGCGCCGTAGATAAACAGAGGATTGTAAGCGCCGCCGGGGTTGGCCGCCACCGCTAAGGACGCCGCGTGGGCAAACTTGTTGGAGGGGCCCACCACAAAGGTTTCAAAGGTGTACTCGTATTCCGGGCCCAGTTCGGGCGTTTCCGCCGGGGCGGGAGCGGGGGCTTCTTCCGCGCACTCGATTTTGATTTTCACAGGAAAACCCAACACCTGCTCGTAGCCTTTGGCCAGCAGGTCGGCGTACTTTTCCTGCACAATGCTTTGCTTAAACTTGGTTTTTACCCGCAAATACGCGGTCGAATCGGCAAAGCCTACCGGTTCGATGTCCTTGATCCAAAGGGTGTGGGCAATTTCCGACAGATGCCCCTTGCAATACTCGCTCACCCATTGAAATACCTGGTCAAAACTATCCAGTGAATCCATAACTCTCTCCTTGCACAACCCCAACGAAAAGGGTAAAAATAAAAAAGCGGCAACATAAAGCGCCACAACAAAAAGTCTGTGGATAAATGGAGGAAACTCAGGGGAATGAAGGTGGAAAACCAAATTATTCACAGACTTTGCCCGAAGTTATTATAGCATGGGACCGCGGGTTTTTCAAGGTTTTCCACATCCTATTTTGAGGTATATATAATATAGGAATAAGAGAGAGTATTTCAAAATTTTCGACCGGGGCAACGGTATGAGATGGAAAAAACTGGGGCATCTTATGGAGGGAGGAAGGCCCCGGCAAACGAGGGGTGCCAATTGATAGGATATGCAGGAAAAATGGAAAAATTCCCCTCACCGGTCGGAAACTACTTCTCTGCCGGTTTCCGCCGTTTTTGGCCCGACGCAAATTTTTTATGCGCCTAGCCAAAGAGGGGGAAGGGAAAATCGGTGTTTTTGTGGACAATCCCTTGACACAGAGCAAAGGCATCAGATATAATATTGCTTTGTAGGGGCACGGGAAGCCCCGTTTTTCCCCGAAAGGAGGGTATCGGCATGAAGAGAACCTATCAGCCCAAAAAACTGCAGAGGAAAAAAGAGCATGGCTTTCTCAAAAGGATGAAAACCAGAAGCGGGAGAAAGGTGCTGGCCTCCAGAAGGCGTAAAGGCAGGGCGCGCCTGACTCACTAGACCAAAAGCGCGGCCACAGCAACCTGTGGCTTTTCTTTTTCGTCCGGTGAAAAATCAGGCGCATTCTGCGCATCCTAATACCTATGATGAAAAAGACTTCCATGATTCGGGACAATTACCTGTTTCGACGCCTATACCGCAAAGGCAAGGTTCAGGTGACCCCTTGTATGGCCATCTATTACCACAGAGGGGGTAAAACAAACAGGCTGGGCATTACCACCACCAAAAAAATTGGCACGGCGGTGGCCCGCAACCGGGCTAGGCGGGTGATCTTGGAATCTTACCGCTTGTTGGAGGACGATATTCCATCGGGCTGGGATTTTGTCATCGTAGCCCGCAGCAGAGCAGCCAATGAAAAGATGCAGGTGGTTAAGGCGGAGCTGGAGGGAGCTTTAAAACATCTGCCCGGTCGCCGCCTTTCGACGACCGGCAGTAAGAAATAGTGCGGTTCTTGAGGTAGGCAAGGCACTATAGAAGGACAATGCATGAAGTATATTTTATTGCTCCTGATTCGATTCTACCAGAAGTTGATATCGCCTTTTACGGTGCGATCCTGTCGTTTTTACCCAACCTGTTCCGCCTACGCCTACGAGGCCATTAAGGTTCACGGGGCTTTGCGGGGCGGGTTTTATGCGCTTGTCCGCATCCTGAAATGTCACCCCCTGCATCCCGGTGGCTACGATCCCGTTCCACCGCCCAAAGATGGTAAAGATTCCAATCACACCTTGCAAGCACGGAGGAATCGTAGATGTTTAACGCACTCATTTCACTGATCGGCATCCCCCTGGGATGGGTCATGTGGGTCCTCTACTATGTGGTAAAGAATTATGGTTTGGCGCTTTTGCTGTTCACCATATTCTCCCGCCTGATTATGCTGCCCGTCACCATCAATCAGCAAAAGAGCACCGCCAAGATGACCATGCTCCGTCCTCAGTTGGAGGAAATTCAAAAGAAATACGCCAACAACCGTCAGAAGCTCAACGAAGAAATGATGGCCCTGTACACCAGGGAAAACTACAACCCCATGTCGGGTTGTCTGCCTTTGATTGTGCAGTTCCTCATTTTGTTCGGCATTATCGACGTGATTTACAAGCCCCTGCGGCACATTCTGCGGTTGCCGGCCGTGTTCATTCAGGAGGCGCAAGACCTTCTCCCCAGCATTTCCCAGTACAGCGCAAGAGCCATGTCTTCTCAGCTGCCTATTGTCCGGGAGATTATGCAAAACCCCAACCCCTTTATGAACCTGAGCTTTGGGGCCGAGAGCGTGGCAAAAGTTCAGGAATTTGCATCCAATTTGATGTTTATGGGCATCGACTTGATCGGTCAGCCCGAAACCAGCATGTTCTTTGACCTGTTTAAGGGTCAGTTTAATCCTGTCATTCTCATTCCCGTTTTGTCTGGTATTACTTCCTTGTTGTTGTCCATCAACACGTTGAAGTCCACCTCCGCTACCACCGAGGGCCAGGCAGGAGCCGGCAGCATCAAAGCCATGATGCTGACCATGCCTATCTTTTCCGTTTTGTTTACCTTTAGTGTCCCGGCAGGAGTGGGTCTTTACTGGACTTTTTCCAACGTAGTGGGCTTACTTCAGAACCTGGTGGTTTACAAGTTCTACAACCCCAAGGAAATGGCCGAAAAAGCACAAAGGGAATATGAAGAGCGCAAGGAGCGGGAACGCCAAGAGCGCATTGAAGCCAAAAAGCGGGCCTTGGAACAGGGCGACCAGGAAGAGGCCAAAGCCCTTTCCAAAAAAGAGCAGAACCGCCGCAAGCTGGCGGAGGCGCGCCGGCGGGACGCGGAAAAATATGGCGAGGTATACCAGGAAGTCACCGACGACGATCTGTAGAATTCCCGCCTAGAAATAAGGAGAGAGGCGCATGGTAACCGAAATCATCGAAACCGGTAAAACCGTAGATGAGGCGATCAGTTCGGCGTGTCAAAAGTTGGGGTATGATCTGGAAAGTTGTGAGTTCGAAATTATCGATTTTCCCAAAAAGAGTTTTCTGGGACTGAAAACCATCCCGGCAAAGGTTCGGGTCTATTTAAAGGAAGAAGTGATTCGGGCCAAAGAAAAAGCGGAAAAAGCGGTAAAGAAGCCAGAACCCAAAAAGCCGGAGCCAGCCCGTCAGGAAGAAAAGCAAACCAAACCGCAAAAACCGGAAACCTCTGCACAGCCCAAAGAGAAAGAAAAAAAGCCGGTTGTGGAAAACAAACCGGAAGCGAAAGAAACGCAATCTCCCAAAGAAACTCCTGTCAAAGAAGAAAAAGCTCCTTTTAGCGAAGAATCCATCACCCCGGAGATGAGGACAAAAGCGGCGGCGGCCACCGCTTATTTGCAGGGAGTGTTCAAGCACCTGGTCTCCGGCGAAGTCACCATTCAGCCCACCTGGGAAGAAGGCGGCGTTTGCCTTTCCGTTCAGGGAGGCAATCTGGGCGCCATTATCGGCCGCCGGGGCGAAACTTTGGACGCCCTGCAGTACCTGGCCGGACTGGTGGCCAACCGCATGGAAGGCGACTACCTGCGGATTACCGTGGACTGCGGCGACTACCGGGTCAAGCGGAAGGCAACCCTGGAAGCGCTGGCTCACCGGGTGGCGGCGCAGGTGCTCAAAACCAACACCAGCAAAACCTTAGAGCCGATGAATCCCTTTGAGCGGCGGATTATCCACGCCACCGTCTCCACCATTGAGGGAGTCACCTCCACTTCGGTGGGAGAAGAGCCCAACCGCCGGGTGATCATCACCACGCCGACGGCCAAAAGCGGCCGCAAAGGCGGCAAATCGGCATCCAACCGGGCTGAAAAATCCGAGCGCAAGGGCAAGGGGAAGGAAAGAAGCCGCCGCAGCCGCGGAAAAGGCGTGCGGGAGCAGAAGCCGCCGGCCAATCAGCCGGTCAAGGAGCCCATTACGCCTCCCTCCGAGGCCGCCGACCAGCCGTTGTACGGCAAAATCGATTTGGAATAAGCACTTTCAAGGGAGTGGGTGTTTTGCCTTCTCCCTTTTTTCTTAAGGCGCCCCGGGGCATCATAAGAACGAAAACCTTAAGGACTCATGATTTGGGGGAAATACCATGTCCATTCTACAGCAGAAAACTATAGCGGCCATCTCCACCCCTTCCGGTATCGGGGCGGTGGGGATGATACGCCTTTCCGGCAGGGAGGCCATCGAGGTGGCGGGGCGGATTTTCAGGCCCTACGACCCGAAGCGCAGCCTGGACAAGCTGGGAGGCTACACCGGCGCTTTGGGAAAAATTTACCGCCCGGACGGCACGCCGGTGGACGAAGCGGTGGCCTTTGTGTACCGCTCCCCCAAAAGCTATACGGGAGAGGACGTGGTGGAGCTGTGCTGCCACGGCGGAACCTGGGCGGTGCGGCAGGTGCTGCGCCTTTGTCTGGAAGCGGGAGCGTCCCCCGCAGGGCCCGGCGAATTTACCCGCCGCGCCTTCCTCAACGGGAAGATGGACTTAACCCAGGCAGAAGGGGTGATGGACCTGGTGAGCGCCAGGGGAGAAGCCGCCATGCGGGCAGCCCTTGCCATGCGGGAGGGCAGCCTTTCCAAACAGGTGGACGCCTTCTGTCAGGCGTTGCTGGAACAGTCCTCCCACATTGCCGCCTGGTCCGATTATCCTGAGGAGGATTTGATTCCGGTGGACCCCAAAGAGCTCCAAAAGGCTGTGGCGGACGTGCTGTCCCAAATTCAGGGGCTTGTGAAAAGCGGGGAGCGGGGGCGCCTGATTCGGGAAGGGGCGGCCACCGCCATCATCGGCAAGCCCAACGT
>JAKPGH010000057.1 GCA_029550985.1 Bacillota bacterium | reverse complement strand
AAGGGTTCTCTCCCCCGCTTCCACTCGGGCGTTAATCTCCATAATCAAGTCGTCAATCTGCCCTTCCACCGGGCGCACTTCGATTTCCGGGTCCACCAGTCCGGTGGGGCGGATAATCTGCTCCACAACCTGGGTGGCGTGTTCCCGCTCAAACTCTCCCGGAGTGGCGCTGACATAAATCACCTGATTGAACTTGCTGTAGAATTCATCAAAGGTGAGGGGGCGGTTGTCGAAGGCGGAGGGCAGCCGGAACCCGTAATCCACCAGGTTCTTCTTCCGGGCATAGTCGCCGCCGTACATACCCCTCGCCTGAGGCAGAGTCACGTGGCTTTCGTCAATGAAAAAGAGGAAGTCGTCGGGGAAGTAGTCGAAGAGAGTAAAGGGCGTACAGCCCGGCTCCCTGCCGGCCAGCACCCGGCTGTAGTTTTCGATGCCGGGGCAAAAGCCGATTTCCTGCAACATCTCCATGTCGTAGTTGACCCGCTCGGCAATGCGCTGGGCCTCTATCAGCTTTCCCTGGCTTTTGAAATATTGGACCCGTTCCTCCATTTCCTGTTTGATTCTTTCGATTCCTTTGAGCATCTGCTCTCTGGGCACGATGTAGTGGGAAGCGGGATAGATGGCCACATGGCCCACCACCCGCTTAACTTCTCCGGTAAGGGGGTTGACCTCGCTGATGCGGTCGATTTCGTCTCCAAAAAACTCCACCCGAATGGCCTGCTCGTTCCAATAGGCGGGGTAGATTTCCACAATATCGCCCCGCACCCGGAACTTATTGCGGACAAAGTTGATGTCGTTCCGCTCGTATTGCAGGTCCACCAGCTTTTTAATCAATTCCTCCCGGCTCTTTTCCATCCCCTGCCGCAGGGAAATTACCATTTCCCGGTAGTCGATGGGGTTTCCCAGGGTGTATATGCAGCTGATGGAGGATACAATAATCACATCCCGGCGTTCGGAAAGGGCGGAAGTGGCCGAGTGGCGCAGCCGCTCAATTTCGTCGTTGATGGAGCTGTCCTTGGCGATGTAGGTGTCCGTGTTGGGAATATAGGCTTCCGGTTGATAGTAGTCGTAGTAGCTGACAAAATACTCCACCGCGTTTTCGGGAAAGAATTCGCGGAACTCGCTGCAAAGCTGGGCGGCCAGAGTCTTGTTGTGCGCCAACACCAAGGTGGGCCGGTTGACCCGGGCGATGACATTGGCCATGGTAAAGGTTTTTCCGGAACCGGTCACCCCCAACAGGACCTGCTCCCGGTCTCCCCGCAGAATCCCTTCCACCAGTTTTTCAATGGCCTGAGGCTGATCCCCCGTAGGCTTGTAATCCGATACCAGCTTAAAGGTGTTATTCTGCACTGCGCGCCCTCCTTTCGCACATTTGTTTAGCTTCCTTATTGTATCACATGTCCCGGCAATACTCAACGCCTATCACCCAAAACTGGACAAAACTTTGCATTACCATATTTTTATAATAATGTCACTAGCAATTTATGTAAAAGAATGGTAAAATAAGGAATAGGATTCATACCGGTTGCAAGGAAAAGGCAGGTGTCATCTATGGCTTCGATGGAACAAAAGATTTTAAAAGCTTTGCGGCCCTATTGGTCGCAGGGGTTGAGCGTGAAAGCGCTGGCCAAAGCCATCGGCCTGAAAAGAAAACAGGCGGAGCAGTTCCTCTCCACTCTGGACGAGCTGATTTTGCAGGACAAGCTGCTGGAGCGGTCCGGCTACCTCTATCCCGCCGAAGGCCAGCGAATGGCCTACGCCGTCGTTACCAGGGTCAACGGCACCTTTGGCTTTGCCCGACCCGACGGGGCGGACCAGGATGTGTTTATCCCGGGGAAGATGCTGATGGGCGCCATGCCCGGCGACAAGGTGTGGCTGCGGATTAGCGCGGACAGCGGCGCGCTGGAAAAGGGCGAGGTGTTCCGCATTGTGGAGCACACCAAGCAGCCGTTTGCCGGCGTTTTGCAATTGGAGGGCGGCATTTACACCGTTCTGCCCGACCATTCCATGCGGCTGCCTTTGCCCGTGGTGCGGGGCGGCGTCATGAACGCCCGTCCGGGAGACAAAGTGCTGGCGGAAATCGCCACCCGAGGAACACGCCACAGCGAACACACGGTTCGAATCGTCAAAAGTTTT
>JAKPGH010000038.1 GCA_029550985.1 Bacillota bacterium | reverse complement strand
GCCGGCGGTGACCATTTCCAACGCAAAGCGCTTGTCCAGCCCAATAATCTTGCCGTCGGGCACCGCAGTCGTCTTAATCAGCTTGGCCCCCAGCGGAGTGATGCTGCCGCCCTCCTTGGCAAAGCTAAGGCCAACGGCGGGGTCCCGCAGCTCGGGGATATTCAAAATGGCGGCGGCGGTGGCGGGGGAAGCCAGCAGGACGTTCATCTCAAAATCCTCGAATTTGCTCCAAAGGGCCAGCAGGTCGGCGTAGGAAAGCTGGCTGCCGCTTTGGTTGACGGTTTCCGCGGCGGTGTCCCCGCTGCCAATGAGGACTTCAACGGCGTCTTTGAGCTGCGCTTTGGCGATGTAGGCGCCAATCTGACGCAGCGCCACCGTAAAGACGTCCAGCCGCTGGAACTTGATGGCTTCATAGGAGGCCCGCAGCAGCCGCCCCCGCTTTTTTAGGGTGACCAGAGTCTCGTTGAGGGTGATTTCGGTGACGGGGATGGCCTCCCCCTCGCCGATGGGATTACTCAGGTCGGAGGCGTTGCCGATGTCGGTGGTGATGGAGCGGTAGTCCAACGACTGAATGTCGGTTCTGGCGCTGACAATTTCCGAAAGGATGCTTTCCTCCTGGGCTCCCTGGGCCACCGCCCGGGAGACGTATTCGGGGAACAAAGCGGCGGAATCGGCGGTGGAGAAAAACTTGGCGATGGGGGAGCTGCCGGGGCCGCTTACCTTGATGTCAAATCGCTTGAGCTGCCGCTGAAAGGCGTCCAGCCCCGCCAGTTCGGTGCCGCGGTACTGCTCCGAAGGGTCCAGCTTTTCCAAAGCGGCCAGAAAGCCGCCGGCGTTTTTGTAAAGGCTTTTGTCAATCCGGATGTTTTGATACTGCATCGCGTTACCTCCAGATGTCGTTTTTTCCATGGGGTATGTCCTAAATGACGAAGGGGTTTTCCCTTTCCCCGTCCTCGGCGCAGGACATAGGGCAAAGCTGAGGCGCGGGCGGAAATTTTCCGGCCGCCGCCCGGCTTAGGGATTTTTGCAGCTCGTCCAGTTGGGAAGGCTCCAGCCGTTCGGCAATTTCTCCCGCCAAAGCGGGGGAGATTTCCGGCCGGGTGATGGCCAGCAGCTTGACCACCTCACCCCTGAGGCGGGAAATGTACTGCTCGCCCGCTTTGGCCTTTTCCTCCAAAGCCTTGTAGCGGGATTCCAGCTCCCTTAACTCCTGGGGGGTGAGGGATATGGTTTCCCGGCTCTGCCACAGCTTTTCCAAATCCATGGGGCGGCAAGCCTGTTTGGTGACCCCCGCGTTTTTCTGGGCGGGGACCGCCACAAAGCTCCACTCGTAGGCGTCGGTGGGCTCTTCCAACCGGTGATGGCAGACCTTGTCCCCGTAGCGCACTCCCTTTTGGTGGGAACAGGGCTCCTTCTTCCAGTCGGCCCCGCAGATGGAACAGGTGATTTTGGCCACGGCGCAGCCCACGCTCACTTCCTTTTTGATGCCGGCGTCGATTTCCAAAATCAAATCCTTGTTTTTGTCGGTGCGAACCATATAGGCCCAGGCGCGAAGCTGGCAGCAGGGCTCGCCCTCCACCTGCCCGGGCAGCTCTTCCACCTGGGTGTCGAAGATGCGGGCGCTTTGATTTAGGCTGACGGGGCTGTGGTCAAAGATGCCGGTTTTGCCCAAAAACAGCTTAGCCAGCACCTCCAGCGACGCCCGGGGGAACCGCTCCCCGTCCCGGTCAATCTGGTTGTCGCAGAGAATGAGGGAAAAGACGAACACTTCCTCCTTCTGTAAGGCCCGGCGGGTGTAGCGGTTGATTTGCTCCAGTTGCCGGTCGGTGACGGCTGCGCTGTCCATGGTCTTTTCTATATGGGATTGCAAGGGCTACTCCTCCTTTCCTTGGAATTGGGCGATTTCCGCTTCGATGGCTTTCGCCCTTGCGTGGAGCAGCCGGATGTTGG
>JAKPGH010000032.1 GCA_029550985.1 Bacillota bacterium | reverse complement strand
GCGGAAAGGCCCATCCGCTCAAAGGCGGCGGCCAGCAGCTTTTCGGCCGCAGGCTCCAAAGGGCAGCATTCCTGCAGCAGTGCCGGCGGTATCTGGGCGTTGCAGGAAATGCCCGTTCCCGCGAATCGCTTTTCTTGCCGCTTGCGGGCTTCCATCACCCGCTGCCGCACCGATGCGGAGCTTTCCTCCGGCCGGGTGGAGGAAAGTTTTTCATACTCCACCGGCAGCACCTCCATATGCAGGTCGATGCGGTCCAACAGCGGCCCCGACACTCTGCCAAGGTACTGCTCCACCGCTCGGGGGGTGCAGGTGCAACTTTGGGTGGGATGTCCGTAGTAGCCGCAGGGACAGGGATTCATGGCCGCCACCAGCATGGCTCGACTGGGGTAAGTCAGGCGCTGCTGCACCCGGGAGATGGTGACTTCCCCGTCCTCCAGCGGCTGGCGGAGCACCTCCAGTGTGGTGCGGGAAAACTGGGGAAGCTCGTCCAAAAACAAGACGCCGCAGTGGGCCAGCGAGATTTCCCCCGGGCGGGGGAGAGGGCCGCCGCCGGTGAGGGACACAGCCGAAACGGTGTGGTGGGGTGCGCGGAAAGGGCGGTGTTCCAGCAGGGAAACTCCGGGAGGCAGCATCCCCGCCACCGAGTAGATTTTGGTGACCTCCACCGCTTCCTCCTCGCTTAAGGGAGGCAGAATGGAGGGGAGCCGCTTGGCCAGCATACTTTTGCCGGTGCCGGGGGGACCGATGAGCAGCAGGTTGTGGCCTCCCGCCGCCGCCACCTCCAAAGCCCGCTTGGCTTCCAGTTGGCCTTTGACTTCCGAAAGGTCGGGCAGGTAGGTTTCCCGGTGCCGGGAAGTAGCGGGCGCCTGCGCTTTGGGCAGGGAACCTTCCGACCGCAGGTAGGCAATCACCTCTTTGGCGTGGGAGGCGCAGAGCACCTCCACCCCTTTGGCGACGGATGCCTCCGCCGCGTTTTCCGCCGGGACGATGACCCTGGAAAACCCCAGTTTGGCGGCATCCAGCACCATGGGCAGCACTCCAGAGACGCCCCGCACCTCTCCCGCCAGCCCCACTTCTCCAATCATGGCAATGCCGGAAAGATCAAAATGCTCAAAACCGCAGGCGCAGAGATAGCCGATAAGCAGGGGCAAATCATAAACCGACCCCACCTTTTTCAGGTCGGCGGGGGCCAAATTGGCCACCACTTTCATGACAGGGGCGTTGTATCCCAGATTCTGCGCCGCCGAGCGGACCCGTTCCCGGCTTTCCTTGACGGCGGCGTCGGGCAGCCCCACAATGTCAAACCCGGGCAGAGCCCGGCGGGCGTCCACCTCCACCGAGACCACGTAGGGCTCGATTCCCAACAGTCCAAAGCTGGATACCGCGCAGTACAAGGGGCAGTCCCTCCCATGCAATGTTTTCAAGCCATGGCGCAACGCTATAGGAAAAGGAAACTCTCTGAAGGCTTCACCGGTTCCAACGCTGCAGGACAAGGTAGCTTCCCCATCCCAAAAGGTTGCCGACGATGACGGGGGGCAGCAGATACAGCCGCACCATCTGGGTCAGGTAGGCAAGCTCCGCGCCGGAATAATCCCGGAACAGCACGACGCGAAACACCACATAGTAAACCGCCAAAAAGAAAAAGCCCATCGGCACAATCAGCTTGTTCCGCACCAGGAAAATCACACAGCAGCAGGGGATGGCCGCCGCCAAACTGATGAGGAAGGGAGGGCCCCAAACCTGCAAAAAACTGCCGGTGGGCTGGGGAATCCAGGCGGCCACCCAGTCGGCGGTGAGCATGTAAGCCAGCACAAAGACGACGGTGTATAAAAAGCTCAGACAAAAACCGGAAAGCACGGTGATGCTGTTTTGTTTGACGGATTGCGAATCCTGCATCGTTTTATCTCCTTTCGGGGCCAATGCAAAAGCCCACCGCGTTTATCTTACCATAAGCGCGGTGGGTTTTCCAGAACTTTCCCTTACACAGTCCTTTGAGAGGGCAGGTCGATCCGCCGGCAGGAATCCCGTATCACCAGCGACGGCGCCAACACCCGGCCCTTGTTTTCCGTTTTGGGAAATTTAATCCGTTCCAGCAGCATGGCGACCGCGGTGGCGGCAATGGCTTGCTTGGGCTGTTCGATGGTGGTGAGGTTGATTTTGGGCAGGGCGGAAAACACGATGTTGTTAAACCCCAGCAGGGAAATGTCCTCGGGAACCCGTATTCCGAAGGCGTCGGCGGCCTGAAGCACCCCCAGGGCCATCAGGTCGGTGTTGGCAAACACCGCGGTGAAGTTTTGCTCCTTTGAAAACATCTGTCGGGCCAAATCGCAAACCTGCTGAGAGGTGGAGATGGGATAGGGGTAATCGATAAACCTCGGGGTAAGGCCGAAATGCTTGCAGGCGTCACTGTACCCTTGGGCCCGCATCATTCGGCTGCGCTTGCCGTGGCGCCGGCCGAAGTACACAATTTCCCGATGCCCCAAAGAGTAAAGGTATTCGGTGCCCATCCAGGCGCCCTTGTAGTTGTCGATGGTGACATAGCTGGTGGGCAGGTCCCCCATATCCTCGTTGATGAAGACGGTGGGCGTGGTGCTGATATAGGGGAAAAGGCGGTCGAAGCTTTGGTCGTCGGCGGGGTGGATGATGATGCCGTCCACCTGGCGGCTGGTCAACAGTTCCACGGCCGCCTGTTCCTTTTCCACGCTGGAGCAGGAGTTGCACAGAATGAGGCTGTAGCCGTGCAGCCAGGCCTGCTCTTCGATATACCAGGTGACCTCCGAGGTAAAGGGGGAAGTGATGTTGCTGATGATAAGGCCGATGGTTTTGGTTTCCTGCGCCACCAGGGAACGGGCCACCGTATTGGGGGAATACCCCATCTCCTGCGAAATCTGCAGAATCCGCTTGCGAGTTTCTTCTCCAATGTCGCTACTGCCGGAAAGCGCGCGGGAAACCGTGGTGTAGGATACACCGGCCGCGCGAGCCACATCCTTTATGGTTACTCGTTTCACCCACATCGCCCTTTATCACAGTTTTCAAAAACGATTCCGAAAATAATTCGCTTTTTATACATACTATCTTATCAAGCTTGTCTTTGTCAAGACGACAGTTGATTTATTGCATAATAGTTATTCACTTAATTTTATAAAAATATTAATAATTATGTTGACAAACCCATACATCTCATATAAAATAAAAGTCAAATAGTACGAAAACGTTTGCGAAAAGTTTAATCCCATGTTCGAAAGGATGGAGGACATGAACGCTACCCAAACCGCTCCTCCGATAGGGTTGGAGGAGTTTTCGCAAGGGCGAAAGATTAAAAATGCTTTGAAAAACCTGTTTGGCAATCCCTACAACATCCTTGTCATGGTGACCATCCTGCTGTTGGTCTATTTCATTGTGGTGCCGCTGGCGGAGATGATATCCACCACCTTTGAGGCGGAGCAGCGGGATTTGCGCAGGTTGGGCGCCGGCGTACAGGCGGGGGATTTTACCCTGTTCTACTGGAACCGGCTTCTGTTTTCGGAGGTCAGTTCTTCTCTTCTCTACAAGCCGCTGCTGAACTCCCTGTGCATTGCGCTGACGGTTTCCGTCCTCAGCATTATTCTGGGGTCGGCGTGCGCCTGGCTAATGGTTCGCAGCGATTTGCCCGCAAAGCGGTTCTTTTCCCTTGCCATCATCATCCCGTACATGCTGCCTTCCTGGTGCAAGTCCATGGCTTGGATGACGGTGTTTAAAACCCCCAGAATCGGCGGAACGCCGGGGTTTTTGATGGCGCTTGGCGTCAATGTCCCCGAATGGCTGGCCTACGGCCCCATCCCCATTGTGCTGGTGTTGACCCTGCACTACTACGCCTATGCCTACCTGCTGGTGTCGGCGGCGTTGGGCTCCATCAACAGCGAACTGGAGGAAATGGG
>JAKPGH010000311.1 GCA_029550985.1 Bacillota bacterium | reverse complement strand
TTTCCTCCCACTCGGCGATGCTGCGGCAGTAGGAGGGCACAATCACCAGCGTGGCCCCAATTTCCTCCAGCGTCTTCATGGCGTCGGTGGGCAGTTCCTCCACCGAGAGCACCACCTGGGGCTTCAGTTCCCGCAGACCCTTGGTGTCGGGGTACTTGGAGGTGCCGTACTGGGGCAGGGAGAGAATGGATTCGGGGTAGGAGCACTCGGAGGAGCGACCCGCCAGACGCTGCTCCAGCCCCAAATCGCAGATTTTTTCGGTGATGGAGGGAGCCAAAGACACAACCTTACCCGGACGGGCGTTTATGGTGACCGAGCCAACCTGCAGCGGATATTCCGGATCCGGCTCCGGTTGGGAAAGGTCGGCAGCAGAAGATTCCTGGGATGGCGCGGTGGTTTCTTCCTGGTCACAGCCTGCCAGCGAAAAGAGAAGCAGTGTGGCCAGCACCGCGGCAATCCATCGTTTCAGCCTCATGGCAATCCTCCAATTAAGGCATGCCGGAACAGGAATTCCGGCGTGTTCATACTTCTATTATTCTACTGCATTTCCTCGACTTTTGTCAATCAAGGAAGGGAAGTGAAAGACGATAAACTCACGGTTCCTCCTCGGGGCGTTGGTCTTTGAGGGCGTCCCGCACCAGCTCTTCCAGCTCCTCGTAGCGGGTGAGCATTCCGGCCCTGCGGCGCAGGGAGGCGGCGCCCCGCCAGCCCTTGCAGTACCACGCCACATGCTTGCGGGCTTCCCGCATGGCGACATACTCACCCTTGTATTCCACCGCCAGCCGGATGTGCCGCAGCATAATGTCCATCTTCTCCTCGGGGCAGGGCTCGGGCAGGCGGACCCCCCGCTCAAACCAGGCTTTGAGGATGCGGAACACCCAGGGCGCCCCCTGCGCGCCCCGGCCCACCATCACCAAATCCACTTTGGTTTCCTCGTACATCCGCTCGGCGCTTTCGATGTCGAAGACGTCCCCGTTGCCGATGACGGGAATATCCAAAGCCTCCTTTACCCGGGCGATGGTGGCAAGGTCGACGGGCGGGGCGTACATCTGCATTCTGGTTCTGCCGTGCACGGTGACGGCGTCGGCGCCGTTTTCCTGCGCCAGCAGGGCCATCTCCACGGCGTTGATGTGGTCGCTGTCCCAGCCGGTGCGGATTTTCACCGTAAGGGGCAGTTTGGTCACCGCCCGGACCGCCCGGATGATTTCGGCGGCAAGGGCGGGATTCTTCATCAGGGCGCTGCCGCTGCCGGCTCCCGCCACCTTGGGGGCGGGACAGCCCATGTTGATGTCCAAAGCGTCGGGATTGTATTGCTGGGCGATGACGGCGGCCTGAGCCATGGATTCGGGGTTGTCTCCAAACAGCTGAACGGCGCAGGGCCGCTCGGCGTCGCTGACGCTGAGCAGCTCGGCGGTTTTGCGGGAGTTGTGCTCCAACCCCTTGGCGCTGGCCATCTCCCCGACGGCGTAACAGGCCCCTTCGGCCATGCAGATTTCCCGAAAGGCGCGGTCGGCCACTCCGGCCATGGGGGCCAGAGCGGCGGTTTTTGGCAAAATGAGGTTTCCCAGTTTCAAACAGGCATCTCCTTTATAAAAAAGAGGCAGGATTGCCTCGTGGTTATCGATTGAAAAACTAATTTGTCATAGGCGAATATAATTTAGCAAATCCTAAGGAAAATGGCAAGTTTTTGTGCTATACTAATGGCATACCGAAAGGATTTTGTCAAGCAAAGGAGAAAGCACTATGGCCAAGAAGACTCTGATTATCGGAGCCGGAGGCGTAGCCGCCGTAGCCGTACACAAATGCTGCCAAAACAGCGAAGTTTTTCCCGATATCATGATTGCCAGCCGCACCAAGGAAAAGTGCGACAAACTGCGTGAAGAAGCCCTTGCCCGCACCGGCAGCTCCACCAAGATTTCCACGGCTCAGTTGGATGCCATGGACGTAGAGGCCACCACCAAACTCATTCAGGAATACGGCGCCGACCTGGTGCTGAACCTGGCTTTGCCCTACCAGGATCTGGCCATTATGGAGGCCTGCCTGGCCGCCAAGGTGGACTATGTGGACACCGCCAACTACGAGCCGGAGGATACCGCCAAGTTTGAATATAAATGGCAGTGGGCCTACCGGGACCGCTACAAGGAAGCCGGCATCACCGCCCTGCTGGGCAGCGGCTTCGACCATGGCGTCACCAGCGTCTTTACTGCTTACGCCCTCAAGCATTACTTTGATGAAATCCACTACATCGACATTCTGGACTGCAACGGGGGAGACCACGGTTATCCCTTCGCCACCAACTTCAACCCCGAAATCAACATCCGGGAAGTTTCCGCCCCCGGCAGCTACTGGGAAAACGGCCAGTGGGTTCACACCAAGCCCCTGGAAATCAAGCGGGAATACGACTTCCCCCAGGTGGGCAAAAAGGACATGTACCTCATCCACCACGAGGAAATCGAATCCCTGGCCCTCAACATTCCCGGCGTCAAGCGGATTCGCTTCTTCATGACCTTTGGACAGAGCTATCTTACCCACCTGAAGTGTTTGGAAAACGTGGGGATGACTTCCATCGAGCCCATCGAGTTCCAAGGGCAGAAGATTGTCCCCCTGCAGTTCCTCAAAGCCGTGCTGCCCGACCCCTCCACTCTGGGGCCCCGCACCGTGGGCAAAACCAACATCGGCTGCATCTTCCAGGGCGTCAAGGACGGCAAGCCCCGCAAGCTGTATATCTACAACGTCTGCGACCATCAGGAGTGCTACCGGGAGGTAGGCAGCCAGGCCGTCGCCTACACCACCGGCGTTCCCGCCATGATCGGCGCCATGATGCTCCTTACCGGCACCTGGAAGGGCCCCGGCGTCTTCAACATCGAGGAGTTTGACCCCGATCCCTTTATGGACGCTCTCAACAAATGGGGGCTGCCCTGGGTGGTGGACGAAAACCCCGTGCTGGTGGACTAATCAGCCAAACGCAACTGCCCGCCAAAGGCTTGCGGCCTTTGGCGGCTCCCCCTTGGGAGAAACCGCGCCGTCACAAGGAGGAAACCCATGGAATTTCATCAGCTTCCCACCCCTTGTTTTGTGGTGGACGAGGCGTTAATTGAACGCAACCTGAAAATCCTGCGGGGGGTCATGGACCGGACAGGATGCAAAATCCTGCTGGCTCAAAAGGCCTTTTCCATGTTCAGCCTGTACCCCCTCATTGGGAAGTACCTGACCGGTACCACCGCCAGCGGCCTGTACGAGGCAAAGCTGGGGTTGGAGATGGGGGGCGAAAACCACGTTTTCTGCACCGCCTACCGGGACAGCGAATTTGACGAAATCGCCAAAATCTGCGGCCATATCATCTTCAATTCCTTTGGGCAGCTGGAGCGGTTTGGGGACAGAGCATTGGCGGCGGGGGCCAGCATCGGCATCCGGGTCAACCCCCAGTGCTCCACCCAGGAAGGTCACGCCATCTACGACCCCTGTGCTCCCGGTTCCCGCCTCGGGGTGACGCTGGAAAATTTCCGCCCCG
>JAKPGH010000004.1 GCA_029550985.1 Bacillota bacterium | reverse complement strand
GCTGGGATGAATCAAAGCTGATTTATCATTTCAATCCACGCTCCCCGTGAGGGGAGCGACACGGCTCGTTGTACGCAGAGCCTAACACCAGACTATTTCAATCCACGCTCCCCGTGAGGGGAGCGACTTCGAGCAGATGGTTTTAGATGCCATAGACGGCAAATTTCAATCCACGCTCCCCGTGAGGGGAGCGACAGCAAAAATGCACAAACGGGAGTGACATTCTTGCAATAAATGCACAAGTTTGAAAGATAGCTCTGGCTTTAGCGCATGCTTTTACAGGTTGTAGGGGATTACTGTTGGCATATTCCCGTGATTTTATGGTGCGAACCCTCCGGGATCAGTATGGGAGCCTCACCTTCGCACCGCTAGACCATGAGCACATCCTCCGGAAAATAAGTTGCCTTACACCCAAAGTGCTCAATTTTGGTTTGATATCGGTTTCCAAGCTGATAAAAGCGCAGGCTGTCTTTTTCCGGGTCTATCATTGCGCACAATTTCGCTTTCAGGCTTCTGTATTGTGCCGCATCCAGCAGACACTCAAACACGGAACATTGCACTCGCTGACCATAATTGACGCATTGCCTGGCAATCTGTCTGAGCCGTTTCCGCCCGGCGGCGTCTTCGGTATTGACATCGTACGTAATTAAGACAAGCATAGCAATCACTTCCACAAAAAGGGTGGATACTCATCCATATCTCCTCTCAGAAAGCGGGCGAGCAACAGCGCTTGGATGTATGGCACAAGCCCCCATTGCATTTTTTCGTTCAGAAATGGATGGGTGATGGTTTCTTTCTTTTTTGCCTGCCAGTTTTTGAGAAAAGTCCGCCTTCCGTCGTCTGTTAACAATACAACGCCGGTCTCGCTTGTTTCAAAATCTCTGGCAGAAAGAATTCGGTTGTTTACCAGTGTCAACACGAACCGATCCGCCATACAGGGGCGAAGTTCCTCCATTAAATCCAATGCCAGGGATTCCCGACCGGAGCGGTCACGGTGCAAAAAGCCAACATAGGCGTCCAGCCCTACGCTTTCCAGGGCAGAGGCACAGTCGTGAGCGAGTAGACTGTAAGCAAAGGAAATCAGGGCGTTCAGAGGGTCCAGTGGCGGCCTGCGATTTCTTTCCCGGAAGAAAAAGGTTTCCTTATAGTTCAGAATCATGTGATCCATGACTCCATAATAGGTGCTGGCGCCAACCCCTTCCAATCCCCGCAAAGATTCCAGGCTGGATTCCTCCAAAACGGCAGGCAGCAGTTCTTTCAACTTGAGGGAAGCATTTTTTAGTGCCTCGACATCGATTCGCATGCCGTGATCTCTGCAGGTTCTCTCAATGCTCCATCTGGAATTGTACAGCTTGCCAAAAATCATTGTGCGCGCAACGCGGCAGCTCAGAAACGGATCGTCGGCCACCCGGTACTGCATGCGCCGGAGCAAGACGTTTCCATTGCTTTCACCGGTTACCCGCGCTAAAAATTTCCCCGATGGCGTACAGAAAGCAAAGCCGATTTCCCGCTTTGCACAAGCGCCCAGAAGTGCGGGGGATGCACCGGCATAGGAGAACGAGATGATGTTTGACAAGGTGTGCAGCGGATACCGGGCAATGCTTTCCTTTTCCCGGTTGACCACCACATTTTCACCGTCCAAAGTCAGATAAACATCCTCTGAAGTGACAAACAAGGTGTTGAGCAGGTGCTTCATGTTCCATCCCCCATGCCTTGGCGCAGATACTCCATCACAGAGCGCTTGTTCATCAGCTTGGGCAGGCACAGCTCCTTCATGGAACAGGCGTTGCAGGATTTGGTAGGCTTTCCTTTGGGAGTATGTCCGCGACGGTAAAGGTCGTGCATTTCCAGGAGAGAGTCCCGAACCTTTTGACGTAGCTCCTCCGTAAACTGCACGACCTTGCGCTGCCGTATCTCATGAAAATAAAGCGCGCCTTCCGGGATGGAGCAGCAAAGCATTTCCTCCAGACACATGGCTTGCCCGCAAAGTTGCAGGGTGTCTCCGCTTTGGCTATTGGGGGAACCGCGTTTGTACTCGACCGGATAGGGCCTCCACAAGCCCTCCCGTCCCTCCAGGGGAATTCCGTCGTCGCTGCGGATGAATTCCAATACATCACATTGTCCGGACACACCCAAAGTGCGGGAAAAGACCTTCATTCCCCGTACAATCACGCGGTCCCCTCTGCTTTCCCGAAATCCGCTGTCGTGGGCATTTTGATGAATTAAGGCGCCGTCCACTGTGCGGAGATTATCCGCCCATTGATTTTCGATTTGGATCAGAGCCCACTGCCGGCGGCAGAAGAGAAAGTGCTGCAGTCCTGACAGCATCAGGAACTCTTCTTCGTTATATTCCATCGATCACTTCACACTGAAGTCCGGGTAACTCCTCCTGAATAATGTCGTAGTCATTGAAACTGGAGGGAGTATCGACGCCAGGCTTCAGCACGGCCGACACGCTGGCATGTACCTTGGCGGAGGAATGCTGTCCCGATGGGCAGTCGTGCTTCCACCAAAACAGCTTGCACACCTGCATGGAACCTTCCGGGCGGGCGGAGGAGGCGTCGTTTTCAAAGAGGGTGCGCAGACATTCCTTAATGACCTCTGCGTCCTCTTCGGTAAAGCCGGTTCTCTGGGCCAACTGGACGTTGATGGAGCCCTTAATTTTGTAAAGTCCAAAGCGCACCATGTGCTTCATGCCCATGGTGTCGGAGCTTTTCTTCTCCGCAGGCTCGCTGTTGACGCTTTTGGTGATTTGCTGGGAATAAACCTCCACCGGGGATACGCTGGCTGCCTGGTGGATGGACACCGGCCCTCGAACCCCCACCGACACGCCGCTTTTTTCATTGGATTTATCAAAGGCAAACACCTGGCCGAAGCTGCGCACATCCAGCCATGTTTCGCAGGCAAGGCGGGCGTATTCGTCGCGGTCCTTGATTTTACCCAGCATAGCGTCCGCGCGCTGGCTTAAACTTTTGAACCCGTCGTCGCACCGGTCTTCTGACTGCACAAAGATGCGGTGGCCCAAATCCTGCATGCGGTTGCGGATTTTCCGCTTGATGCAGACGTCGGAGATTTCCCCATAGCCGTTGTAATCGGTGCGGGGGCGGTTTCCGTTTAGAGGGTCGCCGTTGGCGTTTGCCATGGTGACCGAGACAAAGGCGACAAAATCGATTTTATTCTTCAGCGGATTCATACTCCTTCTCCTCCTTTACAGCCTTCTTCTTTTTTGCGGGTCATTGCGCTGCGCTGGTGATAGTAGCCCAGCAAATAAATATCGTCCAGTTTTTTGCCGAGCTGGGGGTCATTCCAGTTCAGCTTGTCGGTGATTTCGCCAATCATATTTTTATAATAATTTCTAAGCCCCGGGCTTAGGCGCGAAAAATACGGGCCTACCTTTTCTTCCAGAATCCGCCAGGCATACATGGGGCGCTGCGCAAAGACAGACTGCATGCGGATGGCGTTTGTCTCCCGACCTTCCTCGTAGTCCGAGGCGCTTTTCTCCACCTGTTCCATAATGGCCAGCAGCCGGCCAAACAGGTAGCTGCGGTCGGTGTTGGATGTATCCAGTGCCAAGGTCCATTCCTCCTTTTTTTGTTTGTCGTTGCGGTATTTGCGAATCACCGCGCAGGCTGTGGTTAACAGTCGCTCCCGGTTTTCCGGAGTGTAAGCCTGAGGCGTGCTTGCTTTTGCGGCAAGGGCTTTCACAACGTCGACGGGGATGAGCTGCTTGTCAACGATGCAGTGCAAAAGCTGCTGCACACGCTCGGGCAGGATAGCGTCGTCGGCTTCAATGGTATTTCCTCTCTGGGTTCCAAAGGCGCAGTTTACTATTTGCTTAAGGGTGGGGGAGCGCACGCCGAACCTGGTATCCCAGCAAAAGCTGGTGAACCAATCTTCGATGCGGTTTAAAAAGTCCGACCCTTTGAGCTCGTTGTAATAGGTGACGGACAGTCGCCCGGTAGTGGCGGCGTCGAAGGCCGCAATCACCACGTCGCTGTTGTCCGAAAGCGCCTGCCGATACCCGCTCAACGTTTCAAAAAGCTGTTTGCGGTAGCCCACAAAGTTTACCGGTTCGGTGTTTGGAAGCCCCAGCAGCATAAAGGTTGGAAGTTGGATGCCTTCGGGGTTCCAGCAGATGAAGGTGCGTTTTCCAAAGGTCACGCCCTGGTTGGATGCAATCCACCGCAGAGCGTGATGCGCCTTTTGAGAGGCGATGTAGCCGATGGCGTAAGCCTGCTGGGCGTCGGCAAAGCGCCCCCGATAGGTAAACCCTTTTTTATCGTTTGCGGAAGCAAGTTTGGCGCCGTAATTGGCCGCAATTACGCCTTTGGGGTGCATCTCGGCAATGACGTCTTCCCGCCCGGAAATAAAGCAGATGTCTTTTCGCTTCGAAGCGAGTTGGTGGGTGTAATAGGCGATGTAACTGTCAAAAAGGGTGGGGTCCTCCCAGCAGGCGTCGCGAACTTCCTCCTGTTCCGTCTGCACCCGCCAGCGCACGAGGTATTTATTGTATTGGGCAGAGGGATGATCGTTTGCATCCAGGGCAATCACGCCGGCTTCGGCCAAATCCCGCAGGATGGTTTTCCCCTGAATATAGGCGAAAACCGCCCGAACTGTGGGGTGGGAAAATTCGGAATTGGCCCACTGCTCCAGCTGGGTAAGGTACGCGTCGAACTTTTCTTTTCCGCAGGGGGCAAGGTATTCCAGTTGTTCGCACAGGGGATGAGCGTATGGATTTCCGGTACGATTGGCCGATTCTATGGTGACGGGGATGATGGTCCTGGACTGATTTTTTGGCACAGGGTAAGCTGTTTGAAATTCACCGTTATGATTCAGCACAATTTCAATGTGCGCATTTTGGATGGCATGGGAAACCGGCGTTAAAGGTTCCTTGCCTTGTTCTATGATGCCGGCCATGTGCATTTGAGCTTCATAGGTGCGGTAGGCCGTCTGCATGATACCCATTTAACACCCCACCTCTCCAAACTCCTGCAACCCCGAAAAGTTGCCGTACTCCACGCCAAAGGGTTTTATTTCCATCTCCCGCACCGTTCGCACCACCGGACAATCCTCCGGCGGAACAAACTCAATAATGCCCTGACGCATCACCGGATACCAAAACCGAACGGTGAGCTTGTCCCTGGTTTCCTCCGAATAGGCCTCGTCCGCATAGGTGATGCCGTGGTACATCAGGCCAAAGGCAAGCTCTTTGGTATCGTCGTAATAGCCGGGGCCTTCCCCAAAGACACAGGGAACCACATATCCCTGACACTCGCGGGTACCCAGGAAAATATCCCGGCGGCCGCCCCGCTCAATCATGCGCCTGGCAATGTTGTGGTGCTTGTGTTCGTTTCGGTCGCCGCTCAGTTCCGGGCGGTTGGGGTTCCAGACAAAATGGGCCCGCACCTGATACCGGCAATCTTTTAAATAGGTATAGTAGGACAGGTCGTTGCCGGGCTCGTTGTATTTGATGGGGCGAATGCCCTTTACCTCGGTTTGAATGGGGTTCATCACCCGCACGGCGTCGATGACCCAGATGAACGTCGGCTTCCAGTAGACGGAGGAGAGAATGCCTTTCAGTGCTTCGTAAGTCGGTATCTGCAGGCTGCACTTTTCCCCTCCGACGCGCATGACGGGGTCGGAAAACAGGGCGTAATCGCCGAT
>JAKPGH010000324.1 GCA_029550985.1 Bacillota bacterium | reverse complement strand
GGAGGAGGACCCCAATACCACCGGTTCCCTGGGCTGCGCCATTTCGGAGGCGGTGGAAGTGGCCGCTAACACCGAAGGCTTCCGCTATGTGTTGGGCAGCGTGCTGGATCACGTGATTCTCCACCAGAGCATCGTCGGTTTGGAAGCCAAAGCGGCTCTGGAAAAATACGGCGAGTATCCCGACATCATCATCGGCTGCGCGGGCGGCGGCTCCAACCTGGGCGGCTTGATTGCCCCCTTTATGCGGGATAAGCTGCTGGGCAAGGCATCCCCCCACTTCATCGCCGTGGAGCCTGCCAGCTGCCCCTCTCTGACCCGGGGCAGGTATGCCTACGACTTCGGGGACACCGGCTGCATCACCCCCCTGATGCGGATGTACACCCTGGGCTCCCACTTTATTCCTTCCCCCAACCACGCCGGCGGGCTTCGGTATCACGGCATGAGCCCCATCATCTCCAAGCTTTACCACGACGGCTACTTGGATGAGGCAAGAGCGGTGGAGCAGACCAAGGTCTTTGACGCCGCCAAGGTGTTCATCAAGGCGGAAGGCATCCTCCCGGCCCCCGAGTCGGCCCACGCCGTCAAGGTGGCCATTGACGAGGCTCTGCGCTGCAAGGAAACCGGAGAAGCCAAAACCATTCTCTTTGGCCTCACCGGCACCGGTTACTTTGACATGGCGGCTTATATCAAGCACAACGGCGGGGAAATGACCGACTATATCCCCACCGACGAAGATTTGGAAAGCGGCTTTTCCAAATTGCCCAAGATTCCGGGCATTCAGGAGTAGCCACAGCAAAAAGGCAGCGGGCACACAGGTGCCGGCTGCCTTTTGCTATGCGTTCTTCATGGCTATCATTTCCAACAGGTCCGCCACATGCTCGCAGGTATCGCAGCAGTCCTCGAATTTATCCAGAAGCTCGCTCCAAACCAGAATGTTAACAGGGTCGGATTTCCCCTCGTACAAAGCGCGCACCGCGTCGATATAGATGGCGTCGCCCTTTTCTTCCATGATGTTGACGTCCACAATGGCCTGGTGCAGCACCGTGGATTTTTGGAAGTTGGGAAATTCCTTCATGGCGTGGAGCAGAGCTTTGCAGCAGTCCGCGATGACGTCGGCAAATTGGACGGCCACCGGATGCACTTCCCTGACGTTGTACATATACATGCGGATGAGGATGTCTTCGATTTTATCGGTCACGTTGTCCAGCTCGTTGGCCAGCCCCAGGATGTCCTCCCGGTCGATGGGGGTGACGAATTCCTTGGCCAAGCGCTTGAGCATCTCATGCTTGAGGTCGTCTTCGGCGTGTTCGATTTCGTGCATTTCTTTTCGCTGTTGCGCCAGCAATTCGGGCTTGAAATTTCGCAGGGCCTGCTGCAGATATTCCGCCGCCCGGCAGGAGTGTTCCATCATGGAGATAAAGTCGTTAAAATAAGCGTTTTTCTTTATATTTTTCGCCATTCTATGATCCTCCTACGTTATAGAAAAGCCAAAAACAGCTTGGCCATGACAAATCCAATCAGTCCGCAGCCGGGGAAGGTGAGCACCCAGGTGAGCATCATTTCGCTCACCACGCTCCAGTTGACGCTGCGCAGGCGCCGCGCGGCTCCCACTCCCATAATGGCGGTGGTTTTGGTGTGGGTGGTGGAAACCGGAATACCGGTCAGGGACGAAATCAGCAGGCAGCCGGCGCCGGCCATGTCGGCGGAAAAGCCTTGATAGGTTTCCAGTTTGACCATGTCCATTCCCACGGCCTTGATGATGCGGTACCCTCCGATGGAGGTGCCCAGTCCCATGACCAGGGAGCACAACAGAATCAGCCAAAAGGGAATTTCAAAGGTGGTGACGTTGGCCTGCCCTTTGCTCAGAGCCATCCCCAACAGGAACACGCCCATGAATTTTTGCCCGTCCTGGGCGCCGTGCATAAAAGCCATGGCGGCCGCGCCGGTGATTTGGGCCTTTTGAAAGAAGCCGATGGTTTTGCGCCGGTCCACACGGCGGAACAGCGTTTCGATAAACTTGACAAACACATAACCCATGGCGAAGCCCAAGCAGGTGGAAAGCACCAGCCCGTACAGCACCTTCACCCATTCCGCGCCGTTTACGCCTTCCAGGTTGTTGTGAATCGAGATGGCGGCGCCGGTAAGCCCCGCAATCAACGCATGGCTTTCGCTGGTGGGAATGCCAAAGTACCAGGCGGCGACAGCCCACAGCACAATGGCCACCATGGCGGCGCACAACGCCACCAAAGCCTCGTGGGAGTTTTCCCCAAAATCCACCATGTTGTAAATGGTTTCCGCCACCTTCTTGTTGACGGTGGTCATTACCAGAATTCCTAAGAAGTTAAACACAGCCGCCACCATAATCGCCGTTTTGGGGGCGATGGTGCGGGTGGAAACCGCCGTGGCAATGGCGTTGGGCGCGTCGGTCCAGCCGTTGACCAGAATGACGGCCAATGTCAAGAGAGATGTGACCAGCAACGCAGGAATCTGCATGACCTGTGCGACATAATCCAAAAAACTAATCATCACATATCCTTTCCCTGAAATTGTTTACCGTGTCCCGTCCTGCTTTTCAACCTTTCATGTGACTTGTCAGGAATCCTTTTTCTTATCTTTCGCCAACCTTTCTCAAAATACTTAAATCTCTCATCGTATATATAGTAATGGAAAACATTACATTTACTGCAGATATTACTAAAATATTATTAAAATATTAACGCCAATGATGATGCTCGCCATGAAGGCTACCATCATCATTGGCGTTTTTGAACATAGATACTCTAACGAATCAACGAAAACATCAGGAAGATGGAGGACATCAAGGAGGACACCAGGGACACGACCGTGATCTGGGTGTTGATGGAGGGGCCGGCGGTATCCTTAAAGGGATCTCCTACCGTGTCGCCGATGACCGCGGCTTTGTGAGCGTCGCTGCCTTTTCCGCCGTGCTGACCGGACTCGATGTATTTTTTGCTGTTATCCCAAAGCCCGCCGGTGTTGGACATAAACAACGCCAGCAAAAGTCCGGAGATGATATTGCCGGCCAGATAGCCTCCGATGGCGGTGACTCCGCCGATAAAGCCCACCACGATGGTGGCGAGGATGCCGGCAAGGCCTGCGGGAATCAGCTCCTGGATGGAGCCGAGAGTGGCAATTTCGATGCACTTTTCGTATTCGGGCACCACGCCTTCTTTGCCTTCCCGCAATCCGGGGATGGTGTCAAACTGCCGGTGAATTTCCTCCACCATACGCTGGGTGTTGCGGTCCACACCCAAAATCAGCATGGCGCTGAAGACGGCGGGAATGGCGGCGCCCACCAGCATACCAAAGAACACGGTGGGATTGATCAGGTCAAAGCCGCTCAGGTACTTCTGCCCGGCTTCCACCAGATTGAGAGCAACAGCCGCCTCGTTCACTTCGCTGATGAAGGCGCCCAGCAGGGAGATCACCGTCAGTCCGGCGGCGCCGATGGCAAAGCCTTTGGTAATGGCTTTTACCGTGTTGCCGGCGGAATCCAGGGTGTCGGTGATTTCCAGCACTTCGTCGCCCAATCCGCCCATTTCCGCAAGGCCGCGGGCGTTGTCCACAATGGGTCCGTAGGCGTCGTTGGAGATAATCATGCCCACGATGGACAGCATGCCCACCGCCGCCATGGAAATGCCGAACAGGGCGTATCCGTCTCCAAGGGGATCGCAGAGCTTATAGCTGATCAGCGCCGAGATGCCGATGCCCACCAGGGCGGGCAGCACCGACACAAAACCATACGCCACGCCGGAAAGGACGGTGAGAGCCGGGCCTTTTTCGCTGGCCTTGGCGGTTCTCTGCACCGGCAGCCTGCGATCGTCGGTGAAGTAGTCGGTGGCAATGCCGATGATGACTCCTACCAGAAGGCCCACCGCGGAAGCGCCCCAAATGCGCCATTCAAAGCCAAAGGCAACGGTGGCCAGCGCCGTCAGAACGGCATAGATGCCGGTGGTCACATAGGTGCTGGAGTTTAAGGCAAAGGTGGGGTTGTCGTTTTTCCCCATGCGGGCGGTGGCGACTCCGATGATGGAGGCCAGCAGGCCGATGGCGGCGTAACTGAACACCATGGCTACGTTGACGGTGCCGCCGACTGCTTTGTCGATGGCGGCGGCCATGACCAGAGCGGCAGCCATACTGGCGACGTTGGAGTCGAACAGGTCGGCGCCCATTCCCGCCACGTCGCCGACGTTGTCTCCCACGTTGTCGGCAATGACGGCGGGATTGCGCGGGTCGTCCTCGGGAATGCCCAGTTCCACCTTGCCGGTGAGGTCCGCCGCGATGTCAGCGGTTTTGGTGAAGATACCGCCGCCCGCCTTGGCAAACAACGCCAGACTGGAAGCGCCAAAGGAAAATCCCAGCAAAGTGGTCGTGTCGCCGGTAATCCAGTAGATGAGGGTCACGCCCAGCAGAGAGGAGCCCACCACAGCCATGCCCATGACTGCGCCGCCCCGAAAACCGGACAAAAAGGACTGGCGAATGCCTTTTTGGGCGGCTTCTGCCGTCTTTGCGTTGGCAATGGTGGCCACTTCGATGCCAATCTTTCCAGCCAGCGCCGAAAATGCGGTTCCCGCCAGGTAGGCTATTGCCATCACCAAATTGGGCAGGAAGGAACCTTTCCAAATCGGTGCCGGCAAAAACAGCAGAATGAGAATCGCTACAATTCCTGCAAATCTGGCAAGAACCCGGTATTCCTTCTTCAGAAATGCGGCGGCGCCGCGGCGAATGTACCCGCTCACTTCCTGAATCCGCTGGTTCTTGGTCGGTTGCTTGTTGACCCAGCTATACAGCCAGCCTGCACAGACAAAAGCCAATATTGCAATGGCTGTGGACAACAATAGAAAAGCATTCAAACCCACCACTGATTACTCCTTCCAATCTATAGACTAGTCAAACTAATCGACGTTGCTCCCCGGAATGTTTTTGATCCGCCTCCTTGTCCGGTTCGCAGAATAAGTAAAATTCCGACGAATATTTTTCTAATTCATCCAATATTTTGGTATTTGTTTATGGTATCATTATCTCACATAGTACATAAAAAAGCTGCAAAGAATTCCGCCAAAATACTTTGGTTCATTCTTTGCAGCTTTATGTTATGGGAGATGTATTTATGGTTTTTCCGGTTCATCGCTGTCGATCATGCGGTATCCCACGCCGATTTCGGTGAGGATGAACCGGGGGTCGGCGGAATTGCTTTCAATTTTGCGCCGCAGATTGGCCATGTTTACCCGCAGGGTGCGCTTGTCCCCCACATAAGGCCCCCACAATTCCTTGCAGATGGCGGAATAGGTGACCACTTTGCCGGCGTTGCGTGCCAAAAAGGCCAGCATTTTGTACTCGGCGGGGGTCAGGTGCACCTCCTGCCCGTCCACCGTGACAATCCGCTTGTCGTAGTCGATGATCAGGCTGCCGTTTTGGAAGGACTGGCGTATCTGATTTTGATCCGCCTTCCATATGGGATGCTTGCGCAGCGCGTTGCGGATCCTGGCCATTAAAATGGCGTTGTTAAATGGCTTGGTGATGTAATCGTCGGCACCGTTGTCCAAAGCCTGGACGATATCTTCGTCCCGCTGGCGGGCGGACAGCACCACAATGGGGACGGAACTCCATCGGCGAATGTTGGCCAACACCTCCATGCCGTCGATGTCGGGCAAACCCAAATCCAACAGCACCAAATCGGGACAGTGGGAGGCCGCCAGGGAAGTGGCCTCCTTGCCGGTAAAAGCCGGAATGGGGCGATACCCCATGGTCCTGAGCTTGGCCATTAAAATGTTGCTGATGACGGTTTCGTCTTCCACCACCAAAATAACCGCTTTATTTTCCATCGGCTTCCTCCTTTGCGGTTGTCAAAGGCAAGCCAAAAAGGAAGCGGGCGCCGCCCTTTGGCATATTATACGCCTCAATCCAACCCCCGTGCGCTTCCACAATGGCTTTGCACAGGGACAGCCCAATTCCCAACCCTCGGAAGGAGTCCTCCCGCTTTGTGGAAGGGGTGTACTGGGCTTCAAACAAGTGGGGTAGCCGGCCGGCCGGAATGCCGGGGCCGGTATCGGTGACCGAAAACAGAGCCATGCCGTCTTTGGAGGACAACTCCACCTCGATTTGAGTGCGGGCGCCTCCCCCGTGACGGTAGGCGTTTTCGAAGAGATTGTTGAGCACCTGGGTGATGAGGATGGGGTCCATGGGAACCAGCAACACCTCGTCGGAGGCGACAATGCGAATTTGCACTTTGGGATAGCGCCGGCGGAACTGGGCCACCGCGTTTCCCACCACCTCTTCCGCCACCTCTTCGGTTTTTTGAATCTTCATGTTCTTGTGAATCTTAGTGACGGAAAGGACGTTTTCCACCATGCTCAGCAGCCATTGGGAGTCGGAATGAATCCCCTCCACCAGCTCCATTTGGGTGGAGACCGGCAACTCCTCCCGGTTTTCCAAAATGGTGGCGCTGGCTCCAATGATGCTGGTCAGGGGGGTGCGCAGGTCGTGGGAAATGCCTCGCAGAAAACTATTGCGGGCTTTTTCGGTTTCCGCCATCACCAGCGCCTGCTGCTTGTGAACAGCGAGGGAATGAACCCGAAGGGCTTGGGCGGTTTGTTCCACCATGAGATTTAAAAAAGCTTGTTTGGAGGGCGGAATATCGCCGGAAAGCCGCGAAATGCCAAACACGCCGTAGACGGTTTCCTGCGCGATGATGGGGATATAAAAGGCAACCGCGTCGGTTTGAGGCTGTTTCTTCTGGGCCGCGAGGATGGCGTTGTGCCAACCGGTCCTGGAAATAAAGTAGTCGGAGGTGATGTCCCCTTCGGCTTGGCGAAAGTAGCAGCTAGGGTGCTCGGCATCGTCCAACGAGGTATACAGGGCGATGGAGCGGCGCAGGTCGTCCTTCAAATAGTCCATCGCATACCGTGCGATGGACGCTTCGTCCCGGCAGGCCAGCAGCTTGCGGTTGATGTCATAAAGCATTTCGGCCCGCTGCTCCTGGTAGCGGGCGCGCTTGGTTTGCTTTTTCATGCGGGCGGTGATGGTGCTGGTGGTCAGCGTGACCAACAGCATAATGGCAAGGGTGACCGGAAAGCCCCTGGTAAAGCTAAAACCGAAACGGGGGGGCGTGACCAGATAATCGTAAAGAAACACGCCGGAAAAGGCGGCAACCAAACCGTAAAGGTATCCGTCGGTGAAGGCGGCAACCATAAACACCGCCAATACCATCACCACATTGACGTTTTGCTCGCCATGCTCGATGCGGTACAGTATCCGACACAACAGAGAGGCAAACAGCAAAATGAAAACGGTAGTCAAGCTGTGGAATAATACCCGCTTTTTATCGGTGGGTGGGGCGCAATATCGCCGAATTCCCCTTTTCAGTTTGGTTTGGAAGAATGTTCTCTTATTGCTGGTTGGTGGAACCCCAATGATTTGACTTTTCAATGTTGTTCTCCTGTTGCCGTCATCAACTCAAAGAACGCGATGTAATTTTTTAAAACCGGGTGTATCCGTCATAGCCGACCATGGCTTCCAGCTTGTGCCCTGCCTGGCACAACACACACTGGGACGGCCGGTACACCTGATAGCCTTGAATGTCCTGGCTGTTGAACAGCGCGTGGATTTCGTATCCGGACACCTTCGGGGCGGCGGTGAAGATGGCGGAAATCCCCACCAATTTGCCGTTGTAATACTTTAAGCAGTCCAAGGTCCGGTCGACGGTCATTCCGCTGGCGGCGGACGCCACCAGAAGGATGATGTGCTTGTTGTCGATAAACCGTTCGGTGCTTTGCTGAAAAATCAACTGCCCGTTGACATTGATGCGGGGTGTCAGAACATGGATATCCCGCTCGCTGTTGACAATCATGCCGTTTTCGATGAGCTCTTCCGCCAGATAAGCGCCGATGACATCCATTTCCTCCATGCAGACGATGGTTTCCACCAAATGGTTGGAAAGGTAGGGAACCGCCATTTCCCGCGCCACATCCCGCGCAATCAGGGCATTGAATTTTAGGCGGCTCATGTCCAGATAGTGGGTGAGGTGGGAAGTGCTGTTGGTAAAATGCCCGGGGATGACGTCCATGGTGATGAGTTTGTTCTTCGGGGACGTTACCGTAAAAGCCCGATAATCCATCTCTTTGATTCCTCCAGCTTGATACGTCTTATATTCTACCGAAAGTCATATAAAATTGCCGTAAAGATTCAAAGCTGAAAGGTAAAATCCAAGTATATCATATCCCCGTATCTACTTCTCGTCAAGCGGCGTTACAGAACCTCGGCACTGACTTTTACGGTTCCTTGGAATGATGGATTTCTTCTCCCCAAACCACCACTCTGGACTTGCCCTCTCCTTTGGCCTGGTACAGAGCATCGTCCGCTTTTTTAAAAACCTTACAGTATGGTTCCGGGCTGGTTACCAGGGCGATGCCAATGCTCAGGGAAACATTGACCCTGCCGTCGGTTGCTCCAATCTTTCCAATCTGGTCGTTTAAGTGCATGCATTTTTCCCGGACAAAATCCACCGATGGGATGTCCTTGACATACACGCAGAATTCATCCCCGCCGATTCGGCCCAGAATGTCGGTGTTGCGAAAAGTCTGCCGCAAACAGGTCGCAATTTCCTCCAACACTTGATTGCCGACGAAATGTCCTTCGGTGTCGTTGATTCCTTTAAAGCTGTCGCAATCCATCAAAATAAAGGCGTCAAGGGCTTGGGGCTTCTTTTTCTGAATCCGTTCCTCGATGAAATCTTTGGTGGTGGTGGCGTTGTACAGCCCCGTTAACCCGTCGGTTTGGGCTTTCACCAAAAGGGCTTCTTTTTCCAGAACCTCCTCGCTGACATCCACCAGTTTTCCAATGATGTAATCGGTGTTTCCCCGGCGGTTGCAGATGTGGGTGTTGACGGCTTTGAAATACCCGGTCTGACCGTCGGGAAGATGCAGTTGGATAATTTGGTTGGACCAGTCCGTCTTTTGATCCAACAAAGCCTGCTTGAGAAGATTGGTCACCTGGGCGATGCTTTCCGGCGTGGAGAACAGATTCCGAAAATGATCGGAAAGCTTTAATTTTTGATTTTTGACATGGTACTCGAAGATGTACTCGTTGGAAATTTGCGAGAGCACCTCGTACTTTTTGTTTTGCTCTTTCAACTGTCTGCTGACACGGACATTGTTGAGGATGACCGCTACCAAAATGATAACGACAATGGCTGCAATCAGTATGATTTCGTGAATGTAAACATACATATCCGCCATGGAAGCGGCGATTTGCTGCTTGATTTGGGACGGGATAATTAGCTTCATGGCCTGCATTGGATTGCCCACCATCGGCTTCAAAGACGTGTTGAGCATGGCAAGGAAGAAGGCATCCTTGCCAAACATGCCGCATTTCCGGCCAATCGGCGAGAAAGTCTGTCCCACATCATCTGCTTTTCTCTTTTCCTCCTCGCCGAAGAAAGGGCTGTTTGTGCCCCACAAAACCACATTCTCTCGGGCAATTCCAATGGGAAGAGAACCGCTCCTTCCCGCAGCCATGCTCTTACCCGGATTTTGGGGTTTGACAGGGAGAACGGATAAAGTGGTTGGAGCGCCGTGGGCGGAGGCAAGATTCTCGATAGGGAAAGCCGCCTTCAGAATAGCGATCACCATCGCCAGCGTCAGAATGGCTGCAAGGACCACTGTTTTTGGCTTGTTCTTGGTTCCATCGTTCATATTTTCATATTTCCACCTTATTCGGGAACTTTCACGGTATTTTCATATTCGGAGAGGAACTGAATGGCCGCTTCTTTGGAAAGGGGCCTTTGAATCAAGTATCCTTGCACTTTATCGCAACCCCATTGTTTCAGATAATGCAGCTGCCTTTGCACTTCCACGCCCTCGGCCACAACCCGATGCCCTAATTTGTGGGCCATGGAAATAATGTCGCTGATGATGGCCCTGTCGGGGTTGGTGCGCATGAGCTTTTCGATAAAGTACTTGTCAATTTTCAAAAGATCCACATGAAGTTCCTGTTCTCGGGCAAGAGAAGAGTAGCCTGTGCCAAAGTCGTCGATGGCCACCTGAATTCCCGCTCTTCTCAACTGGGTAATCACATAGTTGACTTCCTTGTAGTTGTCGGAAAAGATGGATTCGGTCAGCTCAATGATGATGTTCTTGGGGTTTACCTGCATTTGGTCAATCAGGGCAAACAAGTTTTTGACGAAATCATTTCGCATAAGCTGAATGGCCGAGACGTTGATGCTGACGGAAATGGTGGAGTGGCCCAACGTTTCCAAATTTTTTAGGAACTGCAACGCCTGGCGGACAATTTTTTGCCCGATGGGGATAATGAGTTTGGTCTCTTCCGCCAGGGGGATAAACTCCAGGGGAGGGACAAAACCCAGTGTGGAGCTGTTTAACCGGCATAACGCCTCAAAACCGTAAATTTCATTGGACTGAAGGTCCAGAATCGGCTGATATTGCAGGAATAAGCCGCCGTCGTCAATATCGTCCACGATATGGGCAAGTTCCCGCTTGATTTCATCCTCCCGCACCAACTGCAATTCCACGTCGATATCGTAAAAACAGGGCACAAAACCGGAGGCATACTTTTGGATGGATTTTTCCGACGCAATCAGCAGTTTTTTGAAAAGCTGGTCGGGGTTCTGGTCCTGATGGCGGTGAATTTCCAGAATGCCGATGCCGCCGCCAATCCGTTCTGTCTTGAGGAAGGATTCCAACGCCCGGGATAGAATGGCGCAGAAGGCAAGCAGTTGGTTTTTGTCTTCGTATGTTTTCCAATAGAAAACAAAGCGGTCCCAATAGGTGTAAAACAGCATGCACTGCTCCGAGCAGAATTGTTGCAGCAGATTGGCCGCGTTTTGCATCAGTTTCTCGGTGTAATGAAAGCCGTAGGTTTTGGTCAACGTCTGAATGGTGCTCAAATTGATGCCGATGAGAGCGCGTGGTTCGGAGGTGTTTTCCTCGGCGTCCTTTATCAGAAGGTTTTCCAAAAAGCGCCCGTTATATAACCCCGTCAGGGGATCGTGTTCGTTGATGTATCTTAAATCGTTCTCCATTTTTTTGCGGTCGGAGATGTCCAGGATAATGCCTTCCAGAGCTTCCACTTCGCCCTGGCTGTTGAAGATTCCCTGTCCCAGCTCCAGAACCCATTTCTTTTCATTGTTGGCGGTTATGATTTCGTATTCCGCCCGGAAAGGAGCGCCCGTCGCCAGGTTTTCCATCCATTTGTTTCGCAGGTACGCGCGGTATTCCGGCGAGATGATGCTTTCAAAGGAACGTTCCCGATTATGCAGAAGGCTTTCGGGAGGGTATCCGGTTAAACCAAGACAGCCGGCGGAAACAAACAGCATGGTCCACTGGTCGTCATACTTGCACTGATAGGCCAGTCCGGGCAGGTGGGAAATAAGCACCGATTTGCTGCGTTCGCTTTCCGCCAGCGCCTCGGCGGTTTTCTTGCGGGACGTGATATCTTCCACCAATAAGAGATACAAAGATTCCTTGTTGGGCAGACCGACGAGAGGGGTGATTTTCACATTGGCCCAGACACTGGATCCGTCCGGCCTTAACAGACGCTTTTCCGTCGAATAACTGGCAACGACGCCCTGCCTTAGCTGCTCCTCCCATTCCAAATTGGCCTGCCGATCGTCGGGGTGGGCAACTTCCAGCCAGGTCATCCCTTCCAGCTCGCTGCGGGTGCGCCCAAGGACCTGTTCAAACATGGGGTTGACGCTTTCATACCCCAATTCGGACTGGGATATGAAGCGATTGTCTTTGATGACCGCAATTCCAATGGGCGCCTGGGAAAACATGTTGCGGTACAGGGCTTCCTGATAGGAAATCCGCTTGTTGAGGTTTTTTAAGGCGGTGTTTTGAATGGCGATGAAAATACACGCAAACCAGAGAATGAGAACACAGGTCACAATCAAAATATCCGGAACCATTTGAACCCGCAGTTCCGATATCCATTCCGCAATCGATATATCCATGCCGAACACGCAAAGGATGCGTTGGTCGGTTGGGTCCTTCACCGGCACCAAAGCGCTCACCCAAGTGCCCCAACGGTCGGTGACCTGGTTGGCCAACACCGTCTTGCCCGTGCGAAATGGCTGTCGGTAAATATCATCTGCGGCTTCGTAAATTTGCCCCGGCTGCACATGGTCCGGCGAATCGTCCGGTTCCGAGTCCAATAAAAAGAACAGCTGACCATCTCGTTCACCATATAAATAGGCAAAGTGTATGGAATCATTGGATTTTACGAGGCGGATCAGGCTGTTTCGTGCCGTAAGATATTCCGGTTTTTCCAAATCGTCCATCGTTCCCGACAGCGCAACCACATGTTCGGGATGGAAGAGGCTTTCCAGCGATTGGGCCAAATTGACAATTTCGTGGGAGGCATCGGCTACGTATCGATTCCAGGTAAAGCGCAGATAGAGGACACCTGACAGAATTACCATCAATGTCGAAACACCGAACAGAATCAAACCACGTTTGAACTGTGACCAATCCACAAAAGAGTTTCTTGGCAGGCCTGTTGTTCGGATGATCTTGTTCAGTAATGTCATTGCGGGCTCCCCCTTAATCGTCGATCGCGGACCTTCTTTCTCTTTTTACTTCTCACGGTAAGCTGTTTTCCTGGCGTCTCCCCCGACAACTATCTGTACCACGCGGGTTATGAAAAGTAAGTTATCTTTATCTACCATGTGGATAAATTTATTATATTTTACAGTAAATGTAAAGTCAACCAAATAAGTATTAAAAGAACACAATAAAAAATATCCCCGGTACGCGACCAGGGATATTTTATCTCGCTCGATTAGATTACTCCGACGGAGGTCAGGAACACGATGGCCAGCAACACGGGGCTGAGATATTTGGCGGAATAGTACCAAATATTTTTCAAGCCAAACTTGAGCTTTCCGTTGTTACAAACTTCGTCCAACACGACGTCCTTCTTCCAGGTAAAGCCGAGAATCAGGGAGCCTGCCAAACCGATGAGGGGCAAGGCGATGTTGGAGGTGACATGGTCGTACAAATCAAAGAAGTTGAAGCCGAACACTTTGATTTCGCCCCAGGGGCCAAAGCTCAGAAGGGTGGGGATGCCGACGACCAAAATCAGGGAGCCCACTCCGACGGCTGCCTTGACGCGGCTGACATGGTGCTTTTCGATGACGTATGCCACCGGCACTTCCAGCAGGCTGATGGCGGAAGGCAGAGCCGCAAAGAACAACAGCAGGTAAAAAGCGATTCCGACAACTAAGCCGAGAGGAAGCTGGGTGAATACGTTGGGCAGGGTGATGAAC
>JAKPGH010000317.1 GCA_029550985.1 Bacillota bacterium | reverse complement strand
TCTGGGCCCCTCCACCCACACAGAGTATTCCTTGACCACCCTGTGTCTCGGATGGGTGAGCAGGTAGGTAAGCTCTCCGTCGTTTGTGAGCAATAGGAGCCCTTCGGCGTCGTAATCAAGCCGGCCCACGGGATACACCCGGTATGGGTAATCTCCCAGCAGGTCCAGCACGCTCTTTCGGCCCCTTTCATCGCTGGTGGTGGTCACCACTCCGCGGGGCTTGTGAAGCATGATGGTTACTTTTTTCTGTTTCTTTTCAAAGACCAGACGCTGTCCGTCCAGGCAGATGACGTCCCGTCGGGGGTCCACCGTCTGGCCAATTTTACAGGGCCTTCCGTTGACGGTCACCCGTCCCTGGGCCACCGCCTCCTCCGCCTTGCGGCGGGACATCACGCCCTGTTCGGACAACACTTTCTGGATACGGGCGGGTGAATTTGCCATAGTATATACATCCTTTGTTTGGATTTCCAATGGATTTTACATTAGATTATGTGAAAATAACCATTCCATGCAACGCCTTGAACATTCGGCGCCGAGGGGCTAATCAAACAGTTGGCTCAAGCCGTCTGCCAGGCGTTCCCACAAGCTGTCGGTTTCCTCGTTGGGGTAAAGAAGAGCCACATCCCGGTCGGCGGTGAGGGTAAAGGTGGTAATCAGCTCCTCCCCTAAGTAAACCCTGGCTTCCCCCAGATAGTCCCCTTTGCGGACGGGAGCGTACAGGAATGGAGGAACCACCACATCGTAGCGAAGGGTGTCGCCGTTGACCGGCAGGGGAATGGAAACATCCTCCAGCGTTTGGGGCTTCACCTGCGGGAAGATGCCGCCGGTGACCGCCACCTGAACCGGAGGAAACCGCTCGGCCAGATTGACCAGCTCCAGTTGGGGAAAGAAGGTGTCAAAGAGGTTGCGGTGCACGTCCCAGTCGTTGGGGCAGTTGAGGGTGACGCAAATCAGCTCCACGCCGTCCCGCTGGGCGGCGGAAACCAGGCAGCGACCCGCCTTTTTGGTAAAGCCGGTTTTGACACCGATGGTGCCCTCGTAGTAGTTGAGGAGCTTGTTGTGGTTGGTCAGCCAGCGGTCGGCGGGCGGGTTGCCGAACCGGGTCCGCATACGGTACTGGGAACAGATGCCGGCAAAGGTTTCGTTTTGCAGGGCATGGCGGGCCAGCAGCGCCATATCGTAGGCGGTGGAGTAGTGATGCTCCCCGTCCAGGCCGGAGGGCGTTTCAAAGTTGGTGTTGTGCATCCCCAGCTCCTTTGCCTTTTGGTTCATCAACCTCACAAAGGCGGGAATGGAGCCGGCAATCCGCACAGCGGCGGCGTTGGCCGCGTCGTTCCCCGAATGGAGGAGCATGCCCACCGCAAGGGCCCGCAGGGAAACCAAATCCCCTTCCCGCAACCCCATGGAGGAGCCCTCTACCCGGATGACGTCGCTGTCCACCTCAAAGACTTCGTCGATGTCGGGCTGCTCCAGGGTGATGAGAGTGGTCATAATTTTGGTGGTGCTGGCAATGGGGAGCTTTTCATGCTCGTTTTGGGCAAACAGTACCCTTCCTGTCCGGGCCTCCATCACCAGGGCAGCCTTGGCCCCCACCTCCATCCCCGAAACGTCGGGAATGGTGCGCACCACTGCCTGTTCCTGTGCCGCCGCAACAGGGGTGGCCACCAGGCAGAGAAGGGTCAACAGACAGAATAGTTGTTTCTTCACGGTTCCACACCCCTTTACCAAAATGAT
>JAKPGH010000288.1 GCA_029550985.1 Bacillota bacterium | reverse complement strand
AGCAGATCAGCACGCCTCACCGGAACACCCCGGTAAAACATCTCGCCTATGGGCCTGCTGGCAATTAGGTACCTTAAGACCGACTTGCGCATGACGTTTACCATATCAAAGCCCACAGACTTTACAAATTCCAAGGCTTCATCTACGCTGACCCGCCATTGCGCATTCCGGTGCTCCAGCACCACTTCCATCCCCGGACGGAAGACCCGGGTGAGCATAAAAGACACCCTAAGATAAAGCTTTCTGCTGGTGTCTTCCCCAAACATCTCAACCATCTCCCCTGCGGGGATGAAAAACCCAGGCGTGCGCACGGCCTGCTTCAACCGACAGCTCGCCACAAAAAACACGGCAGCACCTCCCGGCTTAATGCCATCTTATAATTTCCACCCCGCCGGCCGGCGTCAGGAGATCCAAATACCGGAAGGACACCCTTTCACGGTAATTGGGAAGGATAACGCTCAGCACAAATACGTGCCGCGACAACTCCTGCAGCACCGCCTGGCGCTCTATCAAATACCCGCCTACCCGCCGTTATCCCTAAACCGAACCCGCAGCAGCCGGCCCAGGTAAGGCTTCAATTGCCTTTTAACTTCATTTTTCTCTCGCACGTGAGCCGGCAACCTCAGTATCACCTCCCATCCAGGCTTAAAATCCTGAGCATGTGCTGCATGACAGCACAAACCTTTTTGCTCCACAATGGATCAGAAGCATAGCTTTTGCCTATGTCCTTGGGGGTCTCGCCCCGGTAATACCTGCCGCCGCAGCTAAGATAGTCACGCTTAAACAGCGCCGCGGCATAATCAATGCATTCCTCCCTGGAAGCAAAGGCAAAAGCCCTGCCCGGATCGTCGTCAAGGGCATTCAGCCCGAATATATTGTTTCTTTCAACCGCTAGGCGGGACTTGCCCCCGGCGCTCTCCAGGTAGGCCACCGCCGCTAGAAACAAACCATTAACGCCGTAGTCCCGCTCCGCCAGCCAAAAAGCCTTGCCCGTCCCCTTGAGGCCCTCAGCATCAAGCACTTCCCACAAATGCTCGTAAGCTTCCGGCGGCATACAAGAAAGGGAACGGACCGAGCCTTCGCTCGCCGCTAAAAGATAAACATCCGGCAGATTTTCCAACGCCAGCTCCAACGCCCGAAGCCCGGCCTCAAGCTCCCGGACCTCGCGCTCCAGTCGCTCAAGCTCCCTGGCACTTTCCGCCACCCGCACCTGGCCCCATAGCAAAAGGGCCAAAGCACACGACGACACAATTAAAAACAACAACCCTTTTCTCACGATTCGCCTCCTCGAAAGGTTTCTTAAAACAAAAGTAGCGCACCACGCGCTACAATATGATCGCCCCTTAAATAAATTTAAGGCAATTATTCCAACATCATGAACCGGGGCATGCGCCCCGGCACAAATTATTCGCTCACAGCTGCAACCGGCACGTCGAATTCCTCTTCTTCTTTCATTCCAAACTCTGCATCTACAGCCGATTCGCCCGCTTCTTCTTCTGCTGCCGGTTCATCTTCTTTTTCCCACGGATCATCCATCTTGATGGGCAGGATCAAGCATAACCAATCATTGGAGAACCCGTCATGGACAACCACCGACCCTAGGGAGCCGTTGAAGCACATGCGCACCTCGCCGCTGGAAACAGCGGCGAGCGCATCGAGGAGAAAACCTACGTTCAGGTAGACGCGGACATCTTCTCCCTCCTTGCTCTCCAGAACCGCTGTATCCATAACGCGGCCAAGATTGGACTTTGCATAAACCTCCAGGCTCTCCCCGGTCGTCCGCAGGCAAACCGCACGGTTGGCCCCCGCAGCAATAAGCGACACACGCTTCACTATATCGTATAAATCTTTTGTTTTCAAAACAATCTGCGTTGTATGCTGCTGCGGGATCACGTTTGATATATCAGGGTACTTTGCTCTGACAAGGAAAGCCGCGAAGTAAAACTTCTTGGCCTTGAATACCAACCTGCCATCTGCCGGGAATACATCCACGGCATCATCGGCATCCCCAAGAAGCCGGATAAGCTCCTTCAACGAACTTGCCGGTACCAAGAAATCCTGGGTCTCACCCAACACCTTTTGATTAATCCTGCGAGACAAACGATAGGTGTCGGAAGAAATCACCTGCACGTTTTTATTCGTGCAGCGAAATACTACGCAGTTAAAGGTAGGCCGGCTTTCATCCGTAGAAACACAGAGAATGGCCTCCTTTAACTGTTCCTTCAATTCCTTTTCCGTGAAGGACAGCGACCGCCCCTCCGGCGACCGCTCCTCTATTACCGGGTACTCCCCGACGTCCCTCACGTATAAGGTGAACACCGACTTCCCACCACTGAGCTTGACCGTGCCGGCGTCGCCATCCAGGTTGAACTCCAGCTCCACGTCCGGCGTGTCCAACGCGCTCAGCACCGGAATAAAGTTGGGCGGCAGCAAAACGCTCAATGTCTTTTCGGTGTCGAAATCCATCTTGGACACCACCTCAATCTTGGTGTCCGTCGCCTTGGCTACCAGCTGACTGCCGGTAAACTCAAGGTGTAGATTTTCAATGAGCGGAATTACGGCGCCCTTTGGAAGCGCCCTCTCCGCCACCGACAAGACCTTCAGCAATTCCGCCCGGGAAACGGTACACTTCAAATCAAAATACTCCTTCCATGATTTGATTTTTCTTAAATACTCCCAAAGGGCATCCATATTCCCTTTACGCAAATAGTAAACCATTTGCACAAAGGTTAAACGTACGTCCAATCAGCATCGCAAATCGCTAAACATCCACCTCCCTAACGTTTTTCTTTCTATCTATCTATAAGTGCAAAATCGCACTCAAACAAAAACCCCCGGCAATCGCCAGGTTTCTTACCAACACACACCGGCGCCGGGGACAAGCCCCGGCTAAAATTAAACAAGCTGCATCTGCCCTTCCAGGGGAATGCCTCCACGGCGCTTCCTGCGGACAGATATCATCACGGGCAAGGAAATCTCATTTTCTTCCTCGTCCTTCGCCCCACGGAGAGCACGCCCCTTGAAAGATTCCACGTCCAGGACGATATCGTCATCGCCCCGGCCGCGAGTTTTCCGAGGAGCACGGCCCAGGGTGCTCAACACCTCCGCAGTCTGTTCGTACAACTCATTCAGTGCCTTGGCAATACTGCCAAGATCGCGAGCACCGCTGTCCTGCACGAGAGTCTGCAGAACGGCCAGGCGCTCCGCAAGGGCCCTGTCGCCTACCACGTTGTTCAGAGCATTGAACGCCTCGAAGGCGTCGTTCAACGCCCTCACGTTCGGCCCCAAAAGCGTGCCGTGCTTCTTCAAACACGCCGAGGCCGAAACCACAACGTCGTAAACGACTTGATGAAGGTGCCCGACAACGCTCTCCACAAAGGCATTTTTTTCGGCCACCAGCGTTTCTTTGATGTCCTGCAAAACCTGCAGGTCATCGCTGAAGCTGACCGAAGGCGCAGTGAAGGGCACCAGCATGGTCCGCACCTGG
>JAKPGH010000257.1 GCA_029550985.1 Bacillota bacterium | reverse complement strand
GCTGGGTCACCGCCGAATACTTCCGCTATGTGGCCATGGACTTGTTCACCACCATGGTGCTGGTGTGGGTTGTGTACGCTCTCACCACCTTTGTGTCGGTGAACGTGGGCACCACCTTTGACAGCCTAGCCATCTCCGGCGTTTTGATGTTTCTGCCCACCATTGTTTACGGCATCGGGGGATCCGTTTGGGAGCTGACCACCTACGGAGCCAAATTCCAGTGGGAATATGGCCTGCGCCTTTCCCCTTTCCTCTTCTTCTTTGAACGGTTCAACGCCTCCACCTACACTGCCCGAGGCACCATCTATCAATATCCCTTCATTGCCGGCGTGACGGCGGCCTGGCTGCTGATCGGGTGCCTGCTGTTTGGAGCGGCCCTGCTCTGCTACCGTCGGCGCAAAAGTGAAATCGCCGAGCAAACCCAGCCCTTCGGCATCTTCCAGATGGTGGTCAAATGCTTTGCCGTTTTGTGTGGAAGCGCCCTCTTCCTGGCGCTGTTCAATGAACGCGGTATGGCGGTCCGGCTGCTGGCTCTGGTGCTGGGGGGTGTCAGCGTGGGCCTCATCGCCGAGCTGATTCTTTCCCGCGGCACCAAAGCCCTGCTGAAAAACCTTCGGTGGCTGGCGCTGTCCGGCGGTGTGTTCTGCCTGCTGTATCTGGGACTTTCCTTTGACTTGTTCGGCTATGTCTACCGCATGCCCGACCTTTCCAACGTAGCTTCGGTGGAGGTCACCTACCGGGGGCAGTATTGGGACGACATCAGTCTGGTGGACCTTACCTCCCCCATCGACTGGGATAGCCGCTCCATCACCCGGTTGGAAGACGCCCAGTGCATCGAAATTGTCCGCAACGCCCATCAGTCCCTGTTGGAATACCACAGGCAAAACGCGCACTCCCCCACCTACAGCGGCAGCACCCTGCGGATTCAGTACCGGCTGAAAAACGGAAGGACTTTAAGCCGCTACTATCCCGACGTTGCCCCCCAGTCCTACGCCATCCTGTCCCAGTTGGAGGACAAGGAAGAGTTTATTCTGCAGAACAACCCTCTCTTCTTTATGGAGGAATATGGGCAGCTTCCCGGCAACCGGCTGATGGTAACGGCGGCCGCATCCTCCGTTACCGACTACGAGGCTGTGCCCTTAAAGCTAAACGAGGAGCAACTGGGCCGCCTGGTTGACGCCCTGCAGGCCGACACCCTCCGCCAGCCGTTGGAGGAAATCTTAAACCCCACCCACCAGGCGAAAGGATATATCCGCCTGACCTACCGGGACCTTTCCCGTTTGGAGGACAGAGACTACACCTCCACCGCCGAATACGTCTACGACGGTTTGCCCAACGACGGCAGCTTCATCACCGAGTACTGGGCTCCCGTTACCGACAACTACACCCAGACGCTTGCCTTGCTGCGGGAGCTGAAGCTTGATTACCTGCTGGAGCCCAAACTGGAAGAAATCGGCGAGGTGCGGATTTCCGACTTCTACGACATTTACACCTTCTCCCACGCCAGCATGGTGCGGCGGATGATGCCCCAGGGCCGCGACTACTATGACTGGCGGATGACGGAGGATTCCTCCGAATTTCAGGTCTTCTCGGTCACCGACCCTGCCGAAATCGAGAGCTTAATCAGCCGGGGCAAGAGCATGATGTTCCTGGACGAGGATTCGTCCTCTCAGGTTTTGGCGATGCAGTATGTGGACCTCAACGGCAAGCAGATGGGGGTGCAGTTCATCCGGCTGGAGGACCTTCCCGACTCGGTCCGCTCCCAAGTGGCAAGCTATCTGGAGGAGCGGCACGCTCTCTACTCCGAAACCGACAACCCTCGCATCACCGTGACTTACTAACAATATCCCCTCCATTGCGTTCCCATTTCCCACGTCCGCGAAGGAAGCCGCCCGGTCACAGCGGGCCCCTCCTTTGCGGGCGTTTTTTATGCTTCTGCTCAGACGAAAAAAGGCATGCGGCTTTGTCTTTCCCTTGCCCGAAAAAGTGACACGCTCCCTGGTTTTCCGCCCTTCTCCCTTGCTTTTTTCCCATGGTTGTGCTAAGATATGATATCAAATAATGGAAAACCCGTGGAACAGGCCCAGTAGGCCTGCCGTCAACCACATCAGAGAGGTGGCGCCCTGGCTGGAAGCGCTGCTTGTGGTGGCAGTACCGAACCTTCTCCTGTGAGGGGTGGCGGTGAACGTCGCAAGACTTGTAGCTGCCAACGGATTCCACCGCCGTTACCCGGTGGTCAGAGTGTTTGCTTTGGCAAAAATGTGGGTGGTACCGCGGAGCGTCGCTTCGTCCCTGTGTGGACGAAGCGTTTTTTGTGTCATAATATAACAGATTACCCGGTTGGAATCGATAAGGAGTGAAGGATATGAAAACTGCATTGGAAAATATCCGCAACAAAGCCATACAGGCTTTGGAAGCTGCATCCGACATTGCCGCTGTGGAGCAGCTGAGAGTACAGTTTCTGGGCAAAAAGGGAATGCTCACCGCCATCCTCAAGCAGATGGGTTCCCTCTCCCCCGAGGAGCGCCCGGTAATTGGCCAACTGGCCAACGAAATCAGAGCCTATATTGAAGACCTCATCACCACCCGCAAAGAAGAATTGAGCCGGGAACTGCTGGCCAAACGGCTGGAAGCCGAAAAGGTGGACGTCACCATGCCGGGGCGGAAGGCCCCCATCGGCAACCGCCACCCCCTCAACATCGTCCTTGAGGAGGTGGAGGAAATCTTCCTGGGCATGGGCTTTGAAGTGGTGGAGGGTCCCGAAGTGGAGTACGACTACTACAACTTCGAAGCGCTGAATATGCCCAAAACCCACCCTTCCCGGGATACCCAGGACACCTTCTATATCAGCGACGACATTGTGCTGCGCACCCAGACCTCTCCGGTGCAGGTGCGCACCATGGAGCAGCGCAAGCCTCCCATTCGGATTCTCTCCCCCGGCCGGGTCTATCGTTCCGACGCGGTGGACGCAACCCACTCCCCCCTCTTCCATCAAATCGAAGGCCTTGTGGTGGACAAGGGGATTACCATGGCGGACCTGAAGGGCACCCTCGCCGCCTTTACCCAAAGCCTTTACGGGCCCGAGGCCAAGGTGCGTTTTCGGCCCCACCACTTCGCCTACACCGAGCCTTCCGCCGAGATGGACTTTATGTGCTACGCCTGCAAGGGAGCCGGCTGCCGTCTCTGCAAGGGAGAAGGCTGGATTGAGCTGCTGGGCTGCGGCATGGTTCATCCTAAGGTACTGGAAAACTGCGGCATCGACCCGACGGTCTATTCCGGCTTTGCCTTTGGCATCGGCCTGGAGCGGATTGCCATGCGCCGCTTTGCCATCAACGACCTGCGTCTGTTCTACGAAAACGACCTGCGCTTTTTGCGCCAGTTCTAATTCCCTCCCGGGGGATGCATTCCTTGGGCAGATTTCTAAAGTAAGGGGAGAAATAATCGATGAATCTCAGCATGAAATGGCTTTCGGATTATGTGGACCTTGACGTATCCGCAAAAGAATTTGCCGCCGCCATGACCATGAGCGGCTCCAAAGTGGAAGGTTATCAAAAGGAGGGCGGCCTCGTCTCCGGCGTGGTGGTGGGCAAGGTGCTGGAAGTGACCAAGCACCCCAACGCCGATTCCCTGTATATCTGCCAGGTTGACGTAGGCGGCGAGCGCCCCCTGCAAATTGTCACCGGGGCGGACAACGTGGTGCCGGGCGCTTATGTTCCCGTCTTTACCGACGGCGCCGTCACCGCCGACGGCAAGAAAATCAAAAAGGGCAAGCTGCGGGGAGAAGTCAGCGAGGGCATGCTGGCCTCTTTAGGAGAACTGGGGTTGACCAAAGGGGATTTCCCCTACGCCAGAGAGGACGGCATCTTCCTGCTGGGGGACGACTGCCCCGTGGACCACTTGGGCCAGGATGCTCTGGAAGTCATCGGCCTGAACGACACCACGGTGGAGTTTGAAATCACCCCCAACCGCCCCGACTGCCTTTCGGTGCGGGGGTTGGCCCGGGAAGCCGCCGTCACCTTCAGAGTTCCCCTCAAGCTCCACGAGCCGGTGGTAAAGGGCTCGGGCGGCAACGTTCACGATTACCTCAAAGTGCGGGTGGAAAATCAGGAGCTGTGCCTGCGCTACTCCGCCGCCGTCGTCAAAAACGTCAAAATTGGCCCCTCCCCCCGCTGGATGCGGGAGCGGCTGAGGGCTTCCGGTGTGCGCCCCATCAA
>JAKPGH010000235.1 GCA_029550985.1 Bacillota bacterium | reverse complement strand
TGACGCCATTATCTTTCCCCCTGGAAGTTTCATCCATACATCTCAAATCAGGTAACATGGCTGCCTTTTTTCCCGCCGCAGACTACATAAACAAAGCCCCGGGCGCTGTCCCGGGGCTATATTTCTAGCAGATTTCGGACAGTTTGACGGGTCTGCCTTCCTCCAGAGACTTTTTGGCGGCAAGGCCGATGATAACCGGTGCAAGGCCGTCCATGACGCCCACGTCGGTGGGAGTGTCGTTGACGATGGCGTTGACAAAGCGCTTGATTTCCAGCTGATAAGCGCCCATGTACCGCTCCAGGAAGAACCACAGAGGCTTATCGGAAACGACGCCGTCCACCGTGGCCAGGGTGGTGTTGTTGGAGGTGTCGTTGGTGCACTGGATGCTTCCCTTGGAGCCGAACACTTCCGCCCGCTGGTCGTAGCCGTAAACCGCTTTACGGGAGTTTTCAATGACGGCAAGGGCGCCGTTTTTCAGCTTCAGGGTGACGATGGCGGTGTCGATGTCGCCGGCTTTTCCGATTTCCGGATCCACCAGCACGGCGCCGACGGCGTAAACTTCCTCCACCTCGCTGCCGGAGAGGTAGCGCACCATGTCAAAGTCGTGGATCATCATATCCAGGAACAGGCCGCCGGACACTTTCACATAGGAAATGGGCGGCGGAGCGGGGTCCCGGGAAGTGATGCGGATGATGTGCTGCTCGCCGATTTTGCCTTCGGCGACGGCTTGGCGTATCGCCATAAAGTTGTGGTCAAACCGGCGGTTGAAGCCCACCTGGTATTTGATGTTGGTGCCCTTGAGGGCGTCGATAACCTTGTAAATATTGGCAAGATTGTGGTCGATAGGCTTTTCGCAGAAGACGTGTTTGCCGGCGGCAATGGCCTCCAGAGAGATGGGGCAATGGGTATCGGTGGAAGAGCAGATGAGAACCGCGTCCACCTCGGGGTCGTTGATAATATCTTTGTAATCCAGGGAAATCTTTTGAATGCCTGCCCCTTCCGCCCAGGCACGGGCTTCGGCGGTCAGATAGGGGTCTGCAATGGCTTCAATTTTGGCTTCCGGCACGCCGGTCAGAATGCTTTTTCCGTGCACCTGGCCGATGCGCCCCGCACCGATAATCCCGATTTTTACCATTTTGCTGCCTCCTTTTCCGTTATTTTCGTTGGCGACTTTTTACCCGCAAAGGGACAAACCCATGGCGATAAAAGGCGTTCCTTGTCACACAAGTCTTTTAGCCAAAAGGCCGCCGCAGCGATGCGACGGCCTTACGGCAAAAGCTGTCAGGCTTTTGTTTACAGTTTGGTGAAGGGTCCCCGCATGGGAAGCTCGTAAACAGACTTCCAGCCGGGTGCGAAGGGCTCCAGCAGATAAGGAGCCATCTCTTCCTTGGTGCGCAGGGTGGTCTTTTCGACATCGGGAACGGTTCCCGGAGGGAAGGCGTCCAGAATTTCGTCGTTGAGCAGGGTGAGGTACTTGAGGATGGCAACGATAGGCCGCTTAGCCTTCCGGGCGGAAGCGATGGTAGGAGTGCCTACGACGCCTTCGCGGTTGGTGGCCATTTCGATGCTGGCATGGCCTTCGCCTTCGCTCCAGCGATGAGGACGGCGATAAGGCTCGATGGATTTGTCAAAGTGGCCGTCGGGCAGGTAGCTTTCGCCCCATTTGTCCTCGGCAACGCTCATATCCACCATGTCCTTGAACAGAAGCAGAGCCACGGAGGTCTCGCACTCGTCGGCATGGATGAAGGTGGTGTCCAGGCTGTCGGGCTTGTTGTTGGGAACGAAGAACTCGCGAACGGCGCGGTGCCACTCCAGAACGCGGAAGATACCGGGCAGCTGGAAGCGCTTGCAGAATTCCTGAATGGCGGACTCCAGCATCCACAGGTGTCCATGGTTGTTGACCAGGATGATCTTGCGGAAGCCGTCGTTCCACAGACCCAGCATCATGTAAATCAGGGTCTCTACCACCACTTCGTGAGGCATATTGATGGTGCCGGGCATACCGATGTGGTGATAAGGATGGCCGCCGTAGTTCAGAGGAGGCAGAGCAAGGTTGATTTCCCTACCCTTCTTGGCGGTGTAGCGGCGAACGCCTTCCAGAATCTGAGTTACCATGAAGGTATCCAGTCCGGTGTTGGCGTGGAGGCCGTGGTTTTCGGTGCAGCCGATGGGAACGAACACGATGTCGTTCTTGCGGCGCTTCTCGATAACCTTGCAGCGAGGGGTGTTTTGAATGTAGGTGCCGGGCTTGCCCAGTTCGGAGTCGGAGGGAATGCCATATTCGGCCAGAACGGCATCCAGCTGCTCCTCGGTCATGTCCCAGACTTCCTTCTTGAGGCGGCCGACTTGGGTATCTTCAAACATGATGCCCGGAACATCGGTCATAATCCAGTTTGTCACTTGTTTCGCCATGGTGTTACCTCCTGTATGATTTCGCTCTCCCTTGTCATTTAAGGGGGAAGCGCGGGGGGAAAGCTCCCCCCGCCTATGATTTAGGGGATACTGACGTCAATTAGTCCATGACGCAGGTGATCTTGCAGTTGGAACGGTCGGTCTGCAGGGCGATGATGTTCTCGGGAACTTCGTCCAGCTTGATCTTCTTGGTGATCATGGGAGTCATGTCCATACCGGTGGCCATAGCCTGGATGACCCGCGGGAAGGTGCCGTGACCGGAGTGACCCTGAGCGCCAATGATGCGAGCACGACGTACCTGGAGAACCTCGCCGGTGACAGGCATCTTAGCCTCGGCGCGAGCAACCACAACAACGGTAGCGTTGAGGGTACGGCCTTCCCAGATAGCCTTCTCAATGCCGGGATACACAACGGTGGGCAGACCGGTGGCTTCCAGATAGAGAGAAGCGCCCATGCCGTCGGTCAGGCGGAGAACTTCCTCAGCAAAGTCAACCTTAGTAGGATCGATGATGTAGTCGGCTCCGCCCATCTTGCGAGCCAGCTCGGCGCGCTCGGGCTGAGGCTCGGACAGGATGACTCTGGCAGCGCCGGCGCGCTTGAGAATCATGCAGGCGGCCAGACCTACAGGGCCGGCGCCGCAGATGACGACGTTGTCGCCGGGGCGGATGCCGCCGCCGCGCTCAATAACCGCGTTGTAGGCAACGCTGGTGGGCTCTACCAGAGAACCGGCCAGGAAGATTTCCTCTTCGGTCTTGTAAGCAGCGCGCAGGGGCTCCAGGCTCCACAGGCAGCGGTCGGGCAGAACGATGTAGTCGGCGAAAGCGCCGTTTACGTTGAAGCCGATTTCGTCCAGGCGCTCGCAGTGGTTGGGCCAACCGTCGGCGCAGGGCTGGCAGGAACCGCACCACAGCATCTCTTCGGCGCAGACAAGCTCGCCGCCTTTGAATTCGCGGTTGGTTACCTTATCCTTGGCTCCGGGGCCGCCCTTGACCACAACGCCGGCCAGCTCATGGCCGAGGATGCTGGGGAAACCAGTCAGGCCGGGATAGAAGATGTAGCCGTCTTCTTTGGCCTGAGCCATATGTACGTCGCTTCCGCAGATACCGCAGGCCTTCACCTTAATCAGGACCTGGCCGGGACCGGGCTCGGGAATGTCGTATTCCTTGATGCTCAGTTTGGGATCTTTCCAAACCAAGCTGCCCAGGTAAGTCTGACGGCCTTCAATGTCCTTGGGGCCCAGTTTGAACTCGGGTTTGGGTGCCCATGTTGCATCCAGGGTAACGCCTCTCATTTTCGCCATAACGTTGCACCTCTCTCAAAGATTTTTACTGCTGTTACCGGCTGTGCCGGCCTTATTGATTCCGTAGTTATGCCTTTTGCACACGCCCGCAACTATTTTTTGTAATATCCTGTATTTTTTTGAAAAAATAGTTGTAAACGTTTGCAATTTAGTATATTATATATCTATTCTTCCGGAATTGTCAAGAGGATTCTTACCTGGTATAATGTTGCGCAGTGAACCGGATTTGTATTGATACTTCGTTAACAATCTGATGATTATCAGGTTTTTTGCCTTGTACCCCAAACAAGCCCAGCGAGGTTTTGGTTGCCCTTAGCAAAGGTGCACAGGAAAACCCAATAAAGATTGTAAACGTTGTCAACCCCAGATTGGAGTGAGTGTTATGAACAATGGAAGGGATTCTCGTCGGGTCACCATCAAGGATATTGCACGGGAAGCCGGCGTCAGCTACGCCACGGTTTCCCGGGCGTTGTCGGAAGGGAAACCCGTCAATGAAAAGACCCGCCAAAAGATATTGGAGGTGTGCCAGCGAATGGGCTACACCCCCAACTCAGTGGCCCGTTCCATGGTAATGGGCGAATCCCACCTGCTGGGGGTGATTATCCCCAGCATCGACAATCCCTTTATGTCCGAAACCGCTTACCATATCGAGCGGTACGCCAGGGAGCAGGGATACAACATCATGCTCTGCAATTCCTTCCACAGCCTGGATTTTGAGGCGCAGACCTTTGAGCTTCTGTTGGGGCGTCAGGTGGACGGCGTTTTGTTCTTCCCCTCCCACCGGGAAAGTTACCACAATATCAAAAAGTACCTCAAGCAGGTGCCCACCGTCTTTGTCAACGAGCATCTCAGCGACAAGCCGGTAAGTTACGTAGCCACCGACAACTTTCAGGGCTCTCAGCTGGGGGTGGAATACCTGCTGGAGCTGGGCCACCGACAAATCCTTTATCTGGGCCGCAATTCCAACACCGCCACCCACGAGCTGCGGGCCAAGGGCTATCACCACGCCTGCCAGAAAAACGGCCTTACTCCCCTGTTTTGGGACAGTCCTTACGAGGACACCACCATCGAAGCCGGATACGAAATGGCAAAAGAGCTGTTCCGCAAGCCCCGGTACTATACCGCCATCATGGCCAGCACCGACACCCTGGCTCTGGGCGTTCTGCAGGCGGCGGAGGAACTGGGCATCGCCATTCCGGGGGATATTTCCCTGCTGGGTTTTGACAATATCCGATACGCCGCGTTGCCCAAAATCAACTTGTCCACCATCGAACAGCCCAAACAGGCTATGGCCACCGCCGCCATGGATATGCTGCTGGAAAGCATCGCCAACGACTACGAGGCCTATTCCCACCGCGTTTTAATGCCCACCCTGGTGCGGCGCAGCTCCTGCGGCCCCGTTTCCCCGACCACCCAGGCCTAGGGTGGAAAGCAAACCGTTTGTCTTGCCTTCTCTAACTTTTGAATTGAAATAGAGAAAAGCCAGAAAGACAGGAGGTTTACCCATGCAAAAGGTGCGTATCGGCATTGCAGGACTGGGGCGTCTGGGAATCACCCACGCCCGAAACATCGCCTTTCACACGGTAGGGGGAGAACTGACCGCTCTCTGCCGCCGGAACCCTCAGGCTTTGAAGGCAGCCGGTGAGGAACTGGGCGTTTTAGACCTATACACCGACTTTGACGAGATGCTGGAACAGGCTGAAATGGACGCCGTGGTCATCGTCACCGCCAGCGACTGCCATGCCCGGCAGGCCATTCAGGCCCTTCGGGCGGGGAAGCATGTCTTTTGCGAAAAACCTCTGGGCATCTCGGCGGAAGAGTGCAAGCAGGTGGAGCAGGAGGCTCTGGCCCGGCCCCATCAGGTGTTCTTCCCCGGTTTTATGCGCCGATTTGACCCTTCCTACCGCTATGCCCGGGAAAAAATCGACGCCGGCCTGATCGGAGAGCCCTATCTGGTCAAAGGCTTTGGGGCGGACCCCATGTCCGTCATACAGGAGTGCATCGAATACGGCGGCAAAGGCTCCGGCGGACTGTTTATGGATTTGGGCAGCCACGACATGGATTTGGCCCGCTGGTTTTTGGGAGAAGACCCCACCGGCGTCTTTGCCCAGGGGGGCAGCTTTAAGTACCCTGTTTTCGCTCAACGGGGAGACGCGGAAGCCGGCATCGCCTCC
>JAKPGH010000230.1 GCA_029550985.1 Bacillota bacterium | reverse complement strand
ACCGGGGCATCGACAGCAACGGGGACAGCCTGATTCTGCCGCCAGGTGCACCCGCTCAGAGTGATAGCCAATGCCAACAGCAAAGACAGCAAAGTACAGGTAAAACGGTTGACTTTCCGCATGGTACCCCTCCTCATTTAGGTGTAGGCGCGGGAATTAATAAGCTAACGCTTTTCCGTCGCGGCGGGGGTCGGCTCCGCCAGTCCAACTGCCATCCTGGTTTTTGATAATGCCCTGTACCCCTCCAAAGAAGGAGTTGTAGGCGTTTTTTTGCTCCATCGGGTGCCCCATGTTTTCCAGTTCGGCGGACACATCGTCATTTAGGTGGCCCTCCACCACAAGATTGCCGGAATAGTTTTGGTAGATGCGGGGAGCGTCAATGGCGTCTTGCACCGACATGCCGTGGTCCAGAATATTGGAGATAATCTGCACCATGGTGGTGACAATGGCTTCGCCGCCGGGGCTGCCCAAAGCGGCGTAAGGTTCGCCGTCCGGAGTGTAGATGATGGTGGGGCTCATAGAGCTGCGGGGACGCTTGCCGGGACGGGGGAAGTTGGCCTCCCAGTCCTCAACGGAAAAGTCGTACATCTGATTGTCCAACAAAAAGCCTCGTCCGGCTACGCCGATGCCGCAACCGAAGAATGTTCCCAATGTGTTGGTGACCGCCACCAGGTTTCCATCCTTGTCCACAATGGAAATATGAGTGGTGCTGGGGGATTCATAGGGAATAACGCCCGGGTTTAAGTCTTCCAAAATCTTGTCGGGGGAGATAAGAGCTGCTCGTTGGTCGGCGTATTCCTTGGAGAGCAGCACATCCAGAGGGATGTCGACAAACTCTGGGTCTCCCAAATACTGATACCGGTCGACGTTGGTGATTTTAAAGGCTTCGGCCAGCAGGTGAAGGGTTTCGGGGGTGTTTTGTCCCATGCTGGCCAAATCGTAGCGCTCCAGCAGATTGAGGCAAAGGGCGATGGCCGTGCCGCCGCTGCTGCTGGGAGCAGAAGATAAAATGGTGTAACCGCGGTATGTAGTTTTGACGGGTTTCGCGCGGCGCACCGTGTAGTTGGCTAAATCCTCCAGGGTGATAACTCCACCCTTGGCTTGTACGGATTCCACGATGGATTGGGCGATTTCTCCTTTATAAAAACCGTCCCGTCCCTCTTTTTGCAGAATCCGCAGGGTTTGGGCATAATCGGGATTTTTAATGACTTCCCCCGCCATATAGGGGATTCCTTCGTTGAGGTAAAGCGCAGAACAGGTATCATCGGCCGCCAGCTTGGAGTAGTTTTCCACAATCATGCCTTCGAAGTGCTCCGTTACTTCAAAGCCTTCTTCGGCTAAGGCGATGATGGGCTCCAGCAGTTCTTCCAGAGACATGGTGCCGTATTCTTCCAAGGCGGTGAGCCATCCTGCCACCGCGCCGGGCACTCCGGCGCCCAAAATGGTATCCTTCCGCTCAGTGACGGAAAGCTTCATAAAGGCGTCGCAGTCCAAGCCGGCCGGAGCTGTGGAGCGATAATCCAGAAATACCGGCTCCCCGTTGGCAGGAGCGTACAGCAAATAACCGCATCCTCCAATGCCTGAAGCGTTGGGCTCTACCAGGCCCAACGCAAAGGAAACGGCCACCGCAGCGTCAATGGCGTTGCCCCCCGCTTTCAGCACTTCTAAACCGATTTGAGAAGCCAGTGGATGCGCACTGCTGACGACTCCGTTGCTGCCGGTGGCGTCTCTTCGTTCTGCAGATGGGGAGTCGTTTTGTTCCGTTGCCGGCGCTTGGTTCTCTTCTGGCTTTTCCTCTGCGGGAGAAACTGGGGCTGGCTCAGAAGAGGATACACTATTTGCTGGCGTTGCCGGCGAACAGCTTGTCAACATCAAAGCCAACATCAACAGCAATGCCAGGAGTTTTGCTTGCGGAGAGAAACCCATGGAACAATCACCTTGCTTCTTAAATTTACAAAATTTCAAGCAAATTTGCATGTAGTTTGTGTAATCTCATTATAGCAAGCGGGAATCGGGGGCAATAGTTTCTACCTTATTTTTCTTTATTCCCTTCTATAAAGAGTAAAAAACATATCAAAATTATGCTATATTAATTTTACAGAGGAAAGGTGGTGACGTCTTGGGGTTGGAATGGAAATCTCTCAATGGCCGGTTTGTTGCGGGTAGCCTGCTGTGGATGATTGGACTGGCTCTGCCCTCGGTGTTGACGGTGGACACCTTTGGGATTTACCAGTTTATTGCGGTAAGCGTTATGTCCAACGACAGCGGCATGCTGGTGATAGCTGCTTTTTTTCTAGTGCTGCTCAACAGCTTGCGGGCGTTGCCAATTTATGTAGGGACCTTTTTGATTTGTTCCAGCCTCTTTCGCCGCAAGCTGTATTTCCGCCTGACGGTGCCGGTATTGATTGTCACAGCCTATTTTCTCATCTCACACCTTTACGAAATTCGCTACGACTTCAGCTACCCGTCGGTTTTGGTGATACTCATCATCTATTTGCTGGATGGGTTTAATCTGTACAACGTCACCATCATAAAGCATGCAGTGGTTTTGATTTTTGCACTCATCGGGGCGCAGTTTTTGGACATGTTTCCGGCTCTGACTCCCTATGGCTTTGGCCGGGGTATTGTTTCGATGGACATTAAAACCGCTGCGTCCCTAATCGACCACCACAATGTGCTTACCATCTTTTCCGTGGCCATCATGACGGTGTTTTTGTTCATGGCGCTGTTGCTAAGCGTGCTGCTTCGGGATCAGCACAAGCTGCTGATTACGGCCAAGCAGTTATCGGACGCCAAACTGCATTCGCTGGAGGCCAGGCGAAACGCCGAAATCCGCAGCCTGGTGCATGACCTCAAAACACCTCTTACCGCCATCCAGGGGCTGGCCGGTGTGATTGCCATCGTCTCGCGGGAGGAAAAGACGCGAGACTACGCCGCCCGCATTGAAAGCTCGGTGGATTCGGTCAGCCAGATGATTTCGCAGATACTGTATGAAGATCAAAAGGTTGTCATCACAGTTGCGGAACTGTTGGATTATATCCGGTTTCAGATTGTGTCTCCCGAGACTAGGGGGGTGCTTGCCATCCACGATAAGGTGCCGGATGCCCAAATTAGCGTCAACAAAGTATTGTTTTCCCGCGCTCTCATCAATCTCATCGACAATGCGCAAGCTGCGTTGGATAAGGATAACGGGCAGATTGTGCTTCAAACGGACCGTGAAGGGGGCTGTGTGCTGTTTACGGTGTCGGATAACGGCAAAGGCATGGGGGAGGATACGTTAAGTAAAATATGGGACATTGGATTTTCGGATAAAGGCTCTACTGGTATTGGGCTGAGCTTTGTAAAAAGCATTGTGGAAAATTCCGACGGCACTATTGCCATCAGTAGCCAGGAGGGAAAAGGAACTACCGTTACCATACAAATAAAGGAGGTTCTGTAATGGCAGACCAGGTGACCATTCTGGCGGTCGACGACTCCCCGGATATTTTGTTTGCCATTTCTGCCATCTGCGATTTGGAAGAATGGAAAACCGTTACCACAACATACGGAGAAGAAGTCTGTGCCCTGATACGGGAACACAGGCCCAACCTGATATTGGTGGATTATCATATGCCATCGGTCAACGGTCTGGAGGTAGTCAAGAACATTCGAAGAATCGACAGCGACACCCCCATCCTGGTATTGACGGTGGAGGAAAGCCGGGAAATTGCCAATCGCTTTCTGGCGGCGGGGGCCAACGATTTTGCCCTCAAACCCATCAAGCCGGTGGATTTGATTTCCCGTATCCGGGTGCATCTCAACGCGGGGAACGTTGCGGCTTTTCCAAAGCAGGAGGAATACGTTAAGGGGATTAACAATCAAACCCTTACCATTGTGGAAAGCTTTCTGAAATATCAGGATACCTTTTTGACCATCGAGGATATTTCAAAACAATGCGGACTGGCCTATCAGACCACTTACCGCTATCTGACCCACATGGTGGCGCAGGGCACGGCGGAGGTCCGCTCGGAATATGGAAAACAGGGCCGCCCCAAGCAAAAATACCGCTACAAACGCCACTAGCCGCCCGTGTTGCGGGCGGAGGGAGGATGGAGGAGCTGTTTGATGTTCCACAATATGCTGTACGCTTATGAGGTCTATAAGGAAAGAAGTTTTTCCAAGGCGGCGGAAAACCTGTATATTACCCAGCCGTCGCTAAGCGCCGCCATTAAGAAAATTGAGGAACGTATCGGCTCGCCGATTTTTGACCGGAGCACCACTCCCATCAGCCTCACCGAGTGCGGCAAAGAATACATCAAAGCCGTGGAGAAAATTATGGACATTCAAAGCGGCTTTGAGCGATATTTGGGAGATTTCATCGACCTCAAAACAGGCACTCTTTCCATC
>JAKPGH010000215.1 GCA_029550985.1 Bacillota bacterium | reverse complement strand
GGAGGCGGGAATGCCCCTTTACGGCCATGAACTGAGCTCCAGCATCTCCCCGTTGGAGTGCGGGCTCCACTTTGCCGTCAAGCTGGACAAGGAACAGGACTTTCCCGGAAAGGCGGCGTTGCTGCAGCCTCAAAAGCGGGTCCGGGTGGGCTTGAAAGTCACCGGCCGGGGCATCGCGCGGGAAAACTGTGAGGTCTATCTGAACGGGGAAAAGGTGGGCTTTACCACATCGGGAACCCACGCCCCTTATTTGGGGTATCCGATCGCCATGGCGTATCTCAAAAACGGCGACTATCCCGTCGGAACCGTGGTGGAAGTGGATGTGAGAGGCCGCCGGGTGGAAGCGGAAATCACACCTCTGCCCTTTTACAGAAAGGCCCAATAAAAGAATTTCCATTCAGGGCTGAATGAAAATTCCGAAAAATATATTTAGGAGGCTATCGCCATGAACAATCCTGCGAATCTTTCGTACACCAAATCCCATGAGTGGCTGGAAGAACTGGACAATGATACAGTTCGGATTGGATTGACCGATTTTGCCCAGGAATCTTTGGGGGATATCGTCTTTGTCAACCTCCCTCAGGTTGGGGACGAAGTTGTGGCAGGCGAAAGCCTGGGCGATGTGGAAAGCGTCAAGGCGGTATCGGATATCTACAGCCCCGTCACCGGAGTGGTGCGCGCTGTCAACGAGGAATTGATGGATGCCCCCGAATTGATCAACCAAAACCCCTACGAGGCTTGGCTGGTGGAAGTGGAAAACGTCACCGAACGGGTGGAAACTCTCAGCGCCGAAGCCTACGAGCTGTTCTGCCAGGGCGAAGAGTAACCCCATCATCATAAAGAAGGAGAAGGGTCATGTCAGGATATCTTCCTGCCACCGATGTGCAGCGGGACGAAATGTTGGCCGCCTTGGGGCTTGCCAATTTGGATGCCCTTTACGGCCACATTCCCGATTCGGTCAAGCGTGTGGAGCGGCTCAACATCGCCGACGGAGCCTCTGAGCTGGAGGTTCGCCGGAAGATGGAGGCTCTGGCCGCCCAAAATGCGGTGTTCCCCACTATCTTTCGGGGAGCGGGGGCCTATCGGCACTACATTCCCGCCGTGGTGGGCGCGGTTACCTCCCGGGAGGAGTTCGTCACCGCCTACACCCCCTATCAGGCGGAAATCAGCCAGGGAATTTTGCAGTCCATTTTTGAATACCAGACCATGATTTGCGAGCTGACGGGGATGGACGTCTCCAACGCCTCGGTGTACGACGGCGCCAGCGCCGCCGCCGAGGCGGCCGCCATGTGCCGGGAGAAAAGGCGCCAGACGGTGCTGATTTCGGCCGCCGCCCATCCCGACACCATTCAGGTGGTCACCACCTACACCGAAGCCGCCGGGGGGAAAGTGGCGCTGGTCCCCGTCAGGGACGGAGTCACCGATTTGGCGGCCCTGGAATCCCTGCTGGACGAGGAAAGCGCCTGCGTCTACCTTCAATCCCCCAACTTTTTCGGCTTAATCGAAGATTGGGAAAAAGCGGCCGAATTGGCCCATTCCAAACAGGCCAAGCTGATTGCAGGCTGCAACCCCTTTGCCCTGATGCTGTACCGCTCCCCCGGAGAGTGCGGCGCCGACATCGCCGTGGGGGAAGGCCAGCCGCTGGGGATTCCCTTAAGCTTTGGCGGGCCCTATTTGGGTTTTATGGCCTGCACCGAAGCGCTGACCCGCAAGCTGCCCGGTCGCATTGTGGGCCAGACCACCGATAAAGACGGCAAGCGCTGCTTTGTCCTTACCCTGCAGGCGAGGGAGCAGCATATCCGGCGGGAAAAGGCAAGCTCCAACATCTGCTCCAACGAGGCCCACTGCGCCCTCACCGCGTCGGTCTATATGGCCGCCATGGGGACGGAAGGCATGACGGAGGTGGCCCGGCAGTGCCGCGCCAAAGCCCATTATGCCGCCAAGCGGATTTCCGCCCTGCCCGGCTTTGCACTGGCGTATCCCGGGGAATTTTTCCACGAATTTGTCACCCAATGCCCCGTTCCCGCCGAGGAGCTCAACGCACGCCTTGCCCAAAAAGGCATTTTGGGCGGGCTGCCCCTGGAGGGCAACCGGATTCTTTGGTGTTGCACCGAACTGAACACCAGGGAAGAAATTGATTTGCTGGTGGGTATTTTAGGGGAGGTGACAAAATGAAGCTGCTGTTTGAGCGCGAAAAGAGCAGGACTTCCCAGATGCTTTCCCCCTGCGATATTCCTCAGGAGGAGGTATCGGCCGTCCCGGCAGGATGGGAACGGAAGACTCCTCCCCGCCTGCCCCAACTGAGCGAAAGCGAAGTAGCCCGCCATTACGCCGCCCTCGCCCGGCAGGTGTTTGGGGTGGGCAGCGGCTTTTACCCCTTAGGCTCCTGTACCATGAAGTACAACCCCAAGCTCAACGAGCAGGTGGCTGCTCTCCCCGGCTTTACGGGCGTTCATCCCCTGCAGCCGGAGGATACGGTCCAGGGCTGCCTGGAAGTGTTGGCTCTTGCGGAACAATACCTCTGCGAAATCACCGGCATGGACGCCATGAGCTTTCAGCCGGCGGCGGGGGCCCATGGGGAATACACGGGACTGCTGCTGATTCGGGCCTACCACCGTGCCCGGGGGGATTTGGGGCGGACCAACATCATCGTCCCCGATTCCGCTCACGGCACCAACCCGGCCAGCGCCTCCATGGCGGGATTTCGGGTGGTTCATGTGGACTCCGGGCCCGACGGGTGCGTGGATTTGGAAAAGCTGCGGGAAGTCTGCGACGAGCACACCGCAGGGTTAATGCTCACCAACCCCAACACCCTGGGCTTGTTTGAAAAGGACATCACCGCCATTGCCGAAGTGGTTCACGAGGCGGGGGGTCTTGTGTATTACGACGGGGCCAACCTCAACCCCATCATGGGAATCATCCGTCCCGGCGACATGGGCTT
>JAKPGH010000295.1 GCA_029550985.1 Bacillota bacterium | reverse complement strand
GATACGGTGGTGACCGGACGCATTCTGGGGCACCCCGCCCGGAGCCTCAAAACCCGGTTTATGCGTCGGATGGTGCAGATGGAAAAGGAACTGCATTCCACCGACGAAATCGAGCAGGCGCTATTGGGCTCCCTGCGCAAGGCGGTTCTGGAGGGGGACTTGGACCAGGGCAGCTTTATGGCGGGCCAATCCGCCGGCTTGGTGCGGGAGATTCGGCCAGCTGCTAAGATTATCGCCGATGTGGTAAAGCAGGCGGAAGAGCTGTGCGCAAACTTTTCCCGCCACTTGGAGGAAAGGGGGATTACCCTTGCATAACACCGCGCTGATTACGGGAGCTTCCTCCGGCATTGGGGCCGCCATTGCCCTTGGGCTGGCAAAGCAGGGATACCACATTGCGGTTGGGTGCCACAGCTCCTCCTCGGTGGAGCGGGGAGGTCGAGGGGTGGCGGAAAGCTGCCGAAAGCTTGGGGTAAGCGCCGAATGCTTTGTGGCGGATGTCTCCGACTTTTCGGGCTGCGCCTTTCTGGTGAAGGAAGTGGCGGAGCGCTTCGGCGGCATCGACGTGCTGGTCAACTGCGCCGGCGTCACCCGGGATGGTCCCATTGCCCGCATGAGCGAGGAGTACTTCGATGAGGTATTAAATGTGAACCTGAAGGGTGCCTTCAACACCATCCGCCATGTGACCCCCCTGATGATGAAGCAGCGCGGCGGCGCCATTGTCAACATTTCCTCGGTGGTGGGGCTGACGGGAAACCGGGGGCAGGCCAACTACGCCGCCTCCAAGGCGGGGCTCATTGGCCTCACCAAATCGGTGGCCCGGGAGTTGGGTTCCCGAGGTATTACCTGCAACGCGGTGGCGCCGGGGTATATCGAAACCGCCATGACCGACGCCATGCCGGAAAAGGCAAAGGAAGCCATCCTTTCCACCATTGTGTTGGGCCGGCCTGGAACCCCCGAAGAAGTGGCCGACGCCGTGGTGTTTCTGGTGAAAAACCGCTATGTCACCGGGCAGGTGCTGGTGGTGGACGGCGGCATGGCCATATAGAAGGCTAGAATCACGAAAAAGGAGTGTCGGCCTTGAGACGAGTTGTAATTACGGGAATGGGTGCGGTCACCTCCTGCGGCATGGGGGTGAAGCCCCTATGGAAGCAGGTGTTGGAGGGCCGCCACGGCTTTTGCACCATCACCGGCTTTGACACGAGCGACTTTGTCGTTAAATACGCCGCCGAAATTTCCAACTGGGACCCGGTGGCCGCAGGACTCAATAAAAAAGAAGCCCGCCGCATGGACCGGTTCAGCCAGTTCGCCATGGCGGCCGCCAATCTGGCCATGGAGCAGGCGGGAAACTTTGCCGCCGACCTGGACCCCTTCCGCATAGGGGTGCTGGTTTCCAGTGGAATCGGAGGGTTCCATTCCTTCGAAGAGGAAAAAGAAAAGGCGATGGCAAAAGGGGTGGAAAGGGTCAGCGTCTTTTTTATCCCCATGATGATTCCCAACATGGCGGGAGGGCTTATCGCCATTCAGCACGGCTTTAAGGGGGAAAACTACTGCCCCGTGTCCGCCTGCGCCTCCAGCGCCCACGCCGTTGGGGAAGCTTTTCGGAAAATTAAATACGGGTATCTCGACGCCTGCGTCACCGGCGGCGCGGAAGCCGCCATCACCCAATTTGCCTTGGCGGGCTTTTACAACATGGGGGCTCTGGCGGTGGGGGAGGACCCCGCCCGGCTGTCCATCCCCTTTGACAAGGAGCGGAAAGGCTTTGTGATGGGAGAGGGCGCCGCCGTTTTGGTGCTGGAGGAGCTGGAGCACGCCAAACGCCGGGGCGCGGAAATCGTTGCCGAGGTGGTGGGCTACGGCGCCACCGACGACGCCTACCATATCACCGGACCCGACCCCCAGGGTTTGGGCGCCGCCAAAGCCATGGAACTAGCCATGAAGGAAGCCGGATTTGACCAGGTGGATTACATCAACGCCCACGGAACCTCCACCGAAGCCAACGACAAAATCGAAACCCTCGCCATCAAGACGGTGTTGGGAGAGGAAGCCGCCCGCAAGGTGGCCGTCTCCTCCACCAAAGGGGTGACCGGCCACATGCTGGGAGCCGCCGGCGCCGTCGAGGCCATCCTGACGGCTCTGGCCCTGAAAGAAGGCGTCATTCCCCCCACGGCGGGGTATCAAATTCCCGATGAGGAATGTGATTTGGATTACGTTGCCGAAGGGGCAAGGAAACAAGACATCCGGCGGGCTCTTTCCAACTCGTTGGGGTTTGGGGGCCACAACGCCACCATAGCGTTGCAAAAATACCAGGGATGAAGGGATGGAGGCACCTGTGAAAGATATGGAACTGAATATGCAGGACATTAAAGATTTAATGTCCGCCATGCACAAAAACAAAATCTCTGCCCTGAAACTGGAGCAGGGGAACTTCCGGCTGGAACTGGAAGGCTGCCGGGCCGAACAGGTGGCGGTGACCGCCGTGGCTTCCGCCTCCGCCACCGCCGCGGCTCCCCAGGAAAAGGAGGAAGAATGCCCCCAATTCAAAGGCACGGTGGTCCGCTCCCCCATTGTGGGCACCTTTTACGCCGCCCCCGCTCCCGGAAAGGAGCCTTTTGTCAAGGTGGGCAGCAGGGTGAAGAAAGGGGACACCCTGTTTATCATTGAATCCATGAAGCTGATGAACGAAGTTCCCGCCGAACAGGACGGCGTGGTGACCCAAATCCTGGTGGAAAACGCCCAGCCTGTGGAGTACGGGCAGCCCATCCTTTGCTTGGAATGATAGGAGGTTCCACGATGGTATTGCTGGATAAGGAACGCATTAAGGAAATCATCCCCCACCGGGAGCCCTTTCTCCTCATCGACGAAGTCATCGCCCTGGAGCCGGGGAAAAAGTGCATCGCCCGCACCTATCTCAAAGAGGACGACTTCTGGGTTCCGGGCCACTTCCCCGGACATGCGGTGACGCCGGGGGTGCTGCTGATTGAAATGCTGGCCCAAACGGGGGCGGTCTGCGTCGGCGCCATGCCGGAATACCAGGGTAAAACCGCCCTGTTTGCAAAAATTGACAAAGCCAAGTTCCGCCGCCCGGTTCTGCCCGGCGAAGTGCTGACGCTGGAAGTGGAGCTGGTTCGCCTGAAAGCCCAGGCGGGGGTGGGGCGGGGCTACGCCCATGTGGACGGGGAGACGGCGGTGACCGCCGAGCTGACCTTTGCTTTTCAGAAATAGAGGAATAAAATCTCTTTGTGCGGAATAAGTAGTAGGAGCCACTATGTTTAACAAGGTATTGATTGCCAACCGAGGTGAAATCGCCGTACGCGTCATCCGCGCCTGCCGGGAGCTGGGCCTGCGGACGGTGGCGGTCTGCTCCGAGGCGGACCGCGCCGCCCTTCACGCCCAAATTGCGGACGAAACCATCTGCATCGGTCCTGCCCCCAGCAAGGACAGCTATTTGCATATCCCCTCCATCCTATCCGCCTGCGAGCTGACGGGGGCTCAGGCGGTTCATCCCGGCTATGGCTTTTTGAGCGAAAACGCCGCCTTTGCCCGCCAATGCCAGCGCTGCAACATCACCTTTGTGGGGCCTTCCCCCCAAGCCATTGAGCGGATGGGGGACAAAGCCAGGGCAAAGCAGACCATGGCGGAAGCGGGGGTGCCGGTGATTCCCGGCTCCGACGGCCCCATTTCCTCGGTGGAAGAAGGCCAGGCTCTGGCAGGGGAAATCGGCTTTCCCCTGTCGGTGAAGGCCTGCGCCGGAGGGGGCGGCCGGGGCATCCGCCTGGTGGAAAAGCCCGCTCAGCTGGAAGAAGCCATCCTGCAGGCCCGGCAGGAGGCGGAAAGCTACTTCGGCAACCCCTGCGTCTATCTGGAAAAGTTTTTGCAAAACCCCCGCCATGTGGAGGTGCAGATTCTGGCCGACGCTTACGGCAACACCATCCACTTGGGCGAGCGGGATTGTTCTTTGCAGCGTCGCAACCAGAAGATGTTGGAGGAATGCCCCTCCCCTTCCCCCCTGATGACGCCAAAGCTGCGGGAGGAAATGGGCAGGGCGGCGGTTCGGGCCGCCCGGGCAGTAAACTACCGGGGGGCGGGAACCGTTGAATTTTTGCTGGACGGGCAGGGCAACTTCTACTTTATGGAGATGAACACCCGCATCCAGGTGGAGCACCCCGTCACCGAAGTGACGACGGGGGTGGATTTGGTCAAGTGGCAGCTTCTCATCGCCATGGGCAAAAAGCTGACCATTTCGCAGGAAGATGTCAACATCCGAGGCCACGCCATCGAGTGCCGCATCAACGCCGAATGCCCGGAGCAGCAGTTCCGCCCCTGCCCGGGGACGCTGCGGGCTCTGCTGATGCCGGGAGGGCCCGGCATCCGGGTGGATTCCGCCATCTATGCCGGCTATACCATTCCTCCCTATTACGACAGTATGATGGCAAAGCTCATCGCCTTTGCCCCCACCCGGCAGGAGGCC
>JAKPGH010000211.1 GCA_029550985.1 Bacillota bacterium | reverse complement strand
CTGTACAGCGACGACATTATGCGCAAGGTTGCCAAAGAGGGAACCCTTGCCCATATCGATGAGCTGCCGGAGGAAATTCGGCGGGTCTTCGTCTGCTCCCACGACATCTCCCCCCAGTACCATGTGCGGATGCAGGCGGCTTTCCAGGAGTACACCGACAATGCGGTCTCCAAAACGGTGAACTTTGTCAACAGCGCCACCAAGGAAGACGTGGCGGAGGTGTACCGTCTGGCTTACCGCCTGGGCTGCAAGGGAATCACCATCTACCGGGACGGTAGCCGCCTGTCCCAGACTCTCAACATCGGCAAGGTAAAGCGGGAGGAACCACAGCAGCAGGAGCCGGAACAGCAGGCTCCCGCAAAGCCTGAGCCCATCAAGCCCCGCGACCGGGCCGAAAGCATGCTGGGAGTCACCAAGCGGATGAAAATCGGCTGCGGCAACCTCTACATCACGGTGAATTACGACGATTTGGGCATCTGCGAGGTATTCACCTCCACCGGCAAGGCGGGGGGGTGCCCTTCTCAGAGCGAGGCCACCGCTCGCCTGGCTTCGGTGGCGCTGCGGGCCGGGCTGGATATCGACGAAGTGGTCCGCCAGCTGCGAGGCATTCGCTGCCCCTCCACCATCCGCCAGCAGGGGATGAAGTGCACTTCCTGCCCCGACGCCATTGCCCGGGTCATCAAAGAGGTGGACGACAACCTGAAAAGCGGGCGGCTGGCCGCCATTAACGGGGCCAGAACCATTCTCTACAAATTCTGCCCCGAGTGCGGAAAAGCCCTTAAGACCGAAGGCACCAGCCAGACCTGTCCCGAATGCGGGTTCACCCGTCCCATTGCCCCCCAGGCGGCTCCCAAACCGGTCAAAGAAACCGACAGCCTTTGCCCCGACTGCGGCGAAAAGCTGGAGCACGAGGGCGGCTGCGTTTCCTGCCGCAACTGCGGGTATTCCAAATGTAACTAACCGTTGATTTTCGCCATCCGGACGCATGAAGCTGCCACCTTTTGCCCAAACTATTAAGGCGGAGGTGATTACCTTGTCCAAAAACAAGCAGCAGTCTCAGGGTCTGGATGGCGTTCTTCGTTCCGAAAGCGCCCAGCGGTATTTTTCCTCTTTGCCCACCTACGTGCAGGAAATGATTATGCAGCGCCGGGAAAGTGTTCGCTCGGAAGATGACCTTCGCGCCTACGCCGAAAACCTCACCAAAGGCGATTGCTAGAACATGTTTCCCAAGCCCCTGCCGCGCTTTGCCATCAGGGGCTTACATAGCCGGCAGACTCCTTTCAGTTTGCTTCATTTTTGAAATTGGAAAAGGTTAGGCAGAAAAGTACTTGCATTCTGATGCCTTTTGGGGTAAACTAAAGTGAGTTTATTTGTATGGAGGGAAGCCGCATGATTTCAGCCGGCGATTTTAGAAATGGCGTTACATTCGAAATGGATGGCAACGTAATGCAAATCATTGAATTTCAACATGTAAAGCCCGGTAAAGGTGCTGCCTTTGTGCGTACCAAGGTGCGCAACGTCATCACTGGAGCCGTTACCGAAAAAACCTTTAGCCCCACCGATAAATTCCCCACCGCCTATATCGAGCGGAAGGACATGCAGTATCTTTATGAGGACGGCGGGCTATACTATTTCATGGACAACGAAACCTACGAGAATATTCCCATCAGCGCCGACAAACTGGACGATAACTTCAAGTTTGTCAAGGAGAATACCGACGTTAAGGTGTTGTCCTACAAGGGAAATGTATTCGGCGTGGAGCCTCCCTACTTTGTGGAGCTGGAGGTTACCAAAACGGAACCGGGTGTCAGAGGAGATACCGCAACCAACGTCATGAAGCCTGCAATTCTGGAAACTGGCGCCGAAATCAAAGTGCCTCTGTTCATCAACGAGGGCGATCGGATCCGCGTGGACACCCGTACCGGCGAGTACATGGAGCGTGCATAGCTAGTCCCACCTGCCGATTGGAAGGAGAAAAACATGGAATTACAGGAAAAAGTAGCGTACCTCAAGGGTCTTGCCGAAGGGCTGGGCGTGGATGACGTCACCAAAGAGGGCAAGATCATCAAGCTGATCATCGATATTTTGGATGATGTGGTGCTGACCCTTGCTGATACGGGGGAAGGTTTCGCTCTCCTTGGCGAACAGCTCGAATCCATGGATGAAGACCTGGAAGAAATCATGGAAGACCTCTATGGGGACGACGAGGAGGATGATGAGGAGGACGGTTGCTGCGGTCACGGTCGGCATCACGGACATCATCACCACCATCATCATCACCACCATCATGACTTCGAAGATGACGATGATGTCGATGATCCCTTCGAAGGGGAGCTGTACGAGGTAACTTGCCCTTCCTGTTCCGACGTCATTTGTGTGGACGAGGATATGCTGGACGAAGGTCAGATTACCTGCCCCAGCTGCGGCGAGCTACTGGAGTTTGACCTGGACGGCAAACTGGACGAATCAGAGATCGAAGATTCGAAAGATGAGGAATAAGCTCACTTGTTGGGCTGTGGAGCCCGCCTTTCGCAGAAGGCGGGCTCTTCTTATGTCCAAACGTTTTTGTGAAAAATCACAACATGGCTGAACGTATCACAAAGAAACCGGAAATTTTTTACTTGGATTGCTTCGCAATTTGGTATACTTTCCAAAGTATGGATATTATAATATCCCTGTCGGCGAGGTTAGGCGGTTCTGGAATCATTCTAGAATGGGTTCTGTTAGAGCAACATGCGAATGGACGTTAAAATTCCGCGGTTCAACGGGATGAGTTTGTGAAAAATGCACCAAACACGTTAAATGCTTACCAATCATTGCAACTAAGTGTAGAATGTGCTAAAATGTGAAGGGTTTCGGCAAAGAAGGTGAATGATATGAATGGGCCTTCCCGCCGGGTTGCATTGACAGGAATTCTATTTGCGCTTGCCCTTGCCCTTTCTTTTTTGGAGGGAATGGTGCCGATTCCTGTCCCAGTCCCCGGAGTGAAATTGGGGCTTTCCAACATCGTGGTGATGTACTGCGTCTACGCAATGGGAGCAGGACAAGCATACCTGTTGGGGGTGCTCAAGGCATTGTTTGTGCTGATGACCCGGGGAATGAGTGGTGCGCTGCTAAGCCTTTCTGGTGGACTGCTTTCCATTACGGTTATGGTAGTGCTGCGTCGCTTTGTCTTCCGGCAGGACCACTATACCGCCATCAGCATTGGAGGAGCAGTTGCCCACAATATCGGGCAACTGATTTGTGCTGCGCTGCTGCTGGGAGAAAGTGTATTGTTTTGGTATTATCTTCCAGTTCTTGCCGCCGTTGGTGTCCTGGTCGGGGCGCTGACTGCGGTTTTATTGCGTAACTTGTTCACTGTTCTGGCCCCTTTTCGGACTGAGCCTTCTGCAAATCAATAGGCTTGTAGGACGTTTTGCTCATCTCATTTAGTGTTAAAATTGCCTTTTATATATCAGCAATTCAGCAAATCAGAGGAGGAATTCAGTTGTTGAGCATCTTTGACAAGCGGCTCAAGGGAGTCCGGGCTCCTCATTGCAAAAACACGATGGACTGTGCAACGCAAAAGATGCCTGTTCCAGACAAAGTGTTTATTTGTATGTCCCAGCACATGGGACCCCCCTGCGACGTTCTGGTAAAGCCGGGGGATGAGGTGAAGGTGGGACAGGTGATTGGCGATTCCGCGGCCTTTCTCAGCGCCCCCGTACACTCCAGCGTGTCAGGAAAGGTGACGGGTATCGAAGAAATCATTATGCCCAACGGTACTCGTACCAAGACCGTGGTGATTGAAACCGACAAACAGCAAACCTATCACGAAAGCGTGAAAAAGCCCCAGGTGACCGACCGGGCCAGCTTTCTGGCGGCCGTGCGGAATGCCGGCCTGGTAGGTTTGGGAGGCGCTGGTTTCCCCACCCATATCAAGTTCAACCCGCGGAATTTGAACGAGGTCGATACTTTAATCATCAACGGCGCCGAATGCGAGCCCTACATCACCTCGGACTACCGCACCATGATGGAGCGGGGAGAGGATGTCATGATGGGCATCCAGGCCGTGATGAAGTACTTAGATATTCCCAACTGCATCATCGCCATTGAGGAGAACAAGCCCAAGGGCATTGCCAGAATGCAGGAACTGGCCAAAGGCTTGCCCGGTGTGAAGGTGCAGCCCCTTCCGTCCCGTTATCCCCAGGGCGCTGAAAAGGTGCTGATTTATGAGACCACCGGCCGGGTCGTTCCCGAAGGCAAACTGCCCGCCGACGTCAACTGCATTGTCAGCAACATCACCACCATTGCGCACCTGGCCCTTTATCTCAAAGAGGGAATTCCTCTCATCACCAAATGTGTGACGGTGGACGGAGGCGCCATTGCCAAGCCGCAAAACGTGGAGGCCCTCATCGGCACCCCCATTAAAGATGTCATCGATTTCTGCGGCGGCTACGCCAAAGAGCCCCGCAAACTGCTGATGGGTGGTCCTATGATGGGCACTGCGCTGTATGACGATACTTATCCGATTCTTAAAAACAACAACGCCATTCTGGCCTTTGACGAATCCCTGGCGGAAACCCAGCCCGAAACGCCCTGCATTCGCTGCGGGCGCTGCGTGCGTTCCTGCCCTGTGAAATTGATGCCTCTGCGCATGGAAGAAGCCTTCCTCAAAGACGATTACCAGGGGCTTCAGGAGTATAAAGTCAACCTCTGCATCGAATGCGGTTGCTGCTCATACGTATGTCCTGCAAAGCGTCAACTAGTGCAAACCAACCGTTTGGCCAAGGCACGGCTGCGCAAGTGGATGCAGGAGCAGAATGCCAAAGAAGGAGGAAAGAAATAACATGACGCAAAATTTGGTCATCACCTCCTCGCCCCATATCCGTGCGAAGGATACCACCCGCAGCATCATGCTGGATGTTCTGATTGCCCTGTGTCCAGCCCTGATTGCTTCTGTCATTTGGTTTGGTCCCCGGGCTCTGCTGGTGTCCGCGGTCTGTGTGGGAGCCAGCGTTTTGTTCGAGTATCTTTATCGCAAGCTGATGCATTTGGATATGACCATTGGAGACCTTTCCGCTGCGGTCACCGGTTTGCTCCTTGCCTTTAACCTGCCCTCCAGTATTCCCCTGTGGATGGCGGTCATCGGCTGCTTTGTGTCCATTGTGATTGTCAAGCAGCTGTTCGGCGGCCTTGGCAAGAACTTCGCCAACCCTGCCATTGTGGGGCGTATTGTCCTTCTTGTTTCCTTTGCCACCCCCATGACCAACTGGCCCGTGCCCCTGAGCGCCGATGCGGTTACCGGCCCCACTCCGTTGGGTGTTGTCGGCGCGATGGCTGCCGGTGTGGACGCCTCTTCTTCGGCCACCGCTGAGGTTATTGCGCTGCCCAGTTATCTTGATATGTTCCTCGGCAAAATCGGCGGTTCCCTGGGTGAAACCTGCACGCTGGCACTGCTGATTGGATTTGTCTATCTGGTGGCCCGCAAGGTGATCACCGTCACCGAACCGCTGGCCTTTATTGGAACGGTCTTTGTGCTGAGCTGGCTGCTGGGCGCCGACCCTGTCTTCCACATTCTGGCGGGCGGCGTCATGCTGGGCGCCATCTTTATGGGTACCGACTATGTCACCACTCCCACCACCGAGCTTGGGCGTCTGATTTTCGGAATCGGCGCCGGTGTTCTGACGGTGATCATCCGCCTGTACGGTTCCTATCCCGAAGGCGTCAGCTTTGCCATCCTCATCATGAACATCGTCACTCCGCACATTGACAACCTCACCCGCATCAAAGCACTGGGCGCGGAAGGAGGCAAAAAGGCATGAAAGACTTTAAGAAATTCCGGGACGGGTTTATCGGCCCTGTCATTATTCTGGGTGTCATCAGCCTGGTGATTACCTGGGCGGTAGCCGCCACCTATCAGATTACTTACGCGGAAATCGAAAGGGCGGAGCAGGAAAAGGCAAGGCTTGCCCGGGTCGAGGTATTGCCCGCCGCCGACGATTTCACCCAATACGATGTCCAGCTCCCCGAGGGAGTCTCGGAAGCTTACCGCGCCAACAATGGAGCAGGCTTTGTGTTCCAGGCCAGCTCCAAAGGCTACGACGGCCAGGTTCCCTTTATGATTGGCATGGATGCCGAAGGCAAGGTTGTGGGCATTAAAATGATGACCAACAACGAAACCAAGGGCCTTGGTTCCCGGGTGGGCGAGCCCGCGTACCTGCAGAAATATGTAGGGCTTGCGGGCGACCCCGATTCGGTGGACTCCATTTCCGGTGCGACCAAGACCAGCAACGCGCTGAAAAATTCTCTGCGAGCCGCCCAAAAAGCTTATGAGCAGCTCAAGGATATGAATCCATAAGAAAGGGGCAGGCGAGTATGGAACAGAAAAAAAGCAAGCTGAGTATTCTGACCAACGGCATTATCAAGGAAAATCCCACGCTGGTGCTGGTACTGGGTACCTGCCCGACGCTGGCGGTCTCCACCATGGCCATCAACGGCATTGGCATGGGAATTGCCGCGACAGTGGTGCTGGTGTTCTCCAACATCCTGATTTCGATGCTCAAAAACATCATTCCCGAAAAGGTCCGCATTCCCTGTTACATCGTCGTGATTGCAGGTCTGGTCACCGTGGTGCAGCTCTTCGTGCAGGCCTATTTCCAGAGCATCTACGAGGCTTTGGGTATCTTTCTGCCGTTGATTGTGGTAAACTGCATCATTCTGGGCCGGGCCGAAATGTTCGCCAACAAAAACAGCGTCATAGACAGCGCTCTGGACGGCCTCGGCATGGGCCTTGGATTTACCCTCGCCGTTACCTTTATCGGCTGCGTCCGGGAATTTCTGGGTTCCGGCAGTGTCTTTGGCGTGCAGATTCACAACATCGACCCCATGTCCATTTTCCTGCTGGCCCCCGGAGGCTTCTTTGTCTTCGGTTCCACCATTGCGCTGGTCAACCGTCTGACCAAGGGCAAGGGAGTCAAGCGGAAGAGCTTTGGCTGCGAGGGCTGCCCCGCCGCCGCGGCTTGCGGTCGCGCCCAAAAAGCGGAAGGAGGCTGTAACGCATGAAAGAGATTGTAATTATTCTCTTT
>JAKPGH010000203.1 GCA_029550985.1 Bacillota bacterium | reverse complement strand
CGGCGCCACGAGGCTCCCAAGTGGGGGGGTCAGTGGTGTTGAAACCAGTGATCTTCCAGCCGGTAGGAACGGTTTTGTAAAGGACATCACCAGTCAGGGTAACAGTAAGTGTCTTAGTAGCTGTGTCTTCAAATACCAAGTATGAGCCATCCAATTTCTTCCCAATAGCATCAGAAGCAACTGTCAGCTTTAGATTAACCTTATGAGCAGCAGTGATATCGGCAGATGCAGAAGAGAAATATGCGTCTGCAGTACCTGTTACCTGATCCAAAGAACCCGGAGTAGTGGTGGTTACACGGGCCAAATCAATAGTAACGTTTAGTCTTTGACCCGGCTCTACTACACCTACGTCAAGAGCAACAGTCGCGTTGTCGCTAAGTTCACCAGTAGCCGCGAAGGCTACGGTAGACATTCCGACTACCATCATGACAGCCAGTACAAGACTCAGTACTTTTTTCATGAGTGAATCCTCCTTTTAATTTTGTGTAAGCATTTTGTTTTTAATTTGGGGGAAGCTCTCCATCATTTCCCCAACTGCATACAGTGTACCATAAAGTTTCGCAGATTGCAAGACCTAATTTGCAATTTTTGTAACTTTTCTGTAACCTGTTTGCAGCTTTCAGTTAATAAGTGTCAAGCATTTTTCATTTTGCTGCATGCAGATTCCAATTTTTTTGTAAACATTTTTTCTGCACCCTTCTGCTAATAGTGGCATACCTCTCCGATGCGGTACAAGATGTTGAGCCCTCGCATATTTTCGATATTTTGCGCCAAAAAACGGGAATGGGCAAATCCCCATTCCCGTCCGCTTTTGGTTCACAAAAAATTTACAAATTTACTTTTCCGCCGCCAGGTAATACACGCTCTCCATAGGCAAAGCGTCCCGGGTGGTGCCAAGGTAGCTCATCATGGGGCCGTATACCTTTGCATTGCCGTAGCGGTCGGGGTCCAGCCGCACCTTTCCTTTCGCAAAGCCCATGCTGTAGACCCGCACCACCTGCCGGATTTGCGGGTTTTTGGCCATCACTTCCTTATCCTGCGCAAGGGAAACGTTCTCCGCGTTGGCGTACACCTGCTGGGCGATGAGCAAATCCGCCGTCAGGGTGACGCCGCAGCCCAGGTCAAAGTTGACGTTGGAAAGGTCCTGCAGGTGGCTTCCCACCGCGATGCGCCCCTTGCCCAGGGTCACGGTGCGGTCGGCGCTTGTCCCCGTCGTTTTCCGGTTGCGGAACGTCCCGCTCACTTCACACTCTCCGCCGGGCACTTCGCCGCCGCCCACCGTCAACCGGCAGTTTGCCTGGAATTTCACCGGGTCGAAGGAAACAAGGGCGTCGGCAAAGTCGATGAGGATGCCCAGCCGGTTGTCCCGGGAGGTGACGGCAATCCGGTCAAAGGCTTCCTGCCCTTCAACATAGTCCACCGAAACACCCAGATTTAAGGTCTGATTGTCCCTGGGAGTCATTTCGGGGATGCGCTCCTCGCTGTTTTTGTCCCAGGTAAAGTACCAGCTTTCCAGCGGGAAAAAGATTTCGTCCCCCGGGCGGGCGGACATCCCCTCAAAGCTGGAAAGGTCTCCCCGCTGGCGGATTCCGTTTTTATAGTAGCCCTCCGAGCCGAAGTATTTGCCAACCTCCTGAGGCGAGGCCATCTCGGCGGCGGCAGCAGGGGTGGCCAGCAAAATGGCAAGGCTCAGTATCCAACAAAGCGCCGTTATCTTTTTGCCCATGGTAAAATCTCCCGGTGATGTAATAATTACATATGTATTGGTCTATTTTTTGCGGGGACGCAGCACCCATGCACCCAGTCCGGTCAGTGTGCCCAGAAAGGCAATCCCCGCCAGAGGCGGCACCCCGGTCAGCGGGTTATCGGTTCCGCCGTTGGCCGCGTTGATGTGGCTTAAGCTGGAAGGCGGCGGCGTTGCGCTGTTGGCCAAAGGGGTTTGCGGCTAGGAAGACTCCGGCGGCGGAGCGGTTTTTACCCGCGAAGTTTCCGCCGGAAGGTCGGGCAGGGGCGCGCCTCCCGTCGGCGGCGCCTGAAGCTCGTTTCCTGCGGTCTGGCCTGTGGTCTTTCCGGCGGTCTGGCCGCCGGTGGATGTGGCAGGAGCCGAAGCCGGCGGTTCGTAATCCGTCTGGCGGAGCAAATCTACATTGGAGACAACGTAGTTGTCCAGGGTTCGGGTGTAGATGGTTAAGATGCCATCTTTGTTCACGGAGGAATCCACCGGTACCAGGGTATTCCCCGAAATTTTATAGGCATAGGCCGTATACTGGCCGTTTTTATAATAGGTGGCACTGTCCAGGGGAAGCTCCAGCTTTCCGTTGCTGGCGAAGGTGTCG
>JAKPGH010000159.1 GCA_029550985.1 Bacillota bacterium | reverse complement strand
CCGCGTCGATTTCCGCCTCGCTGATGGCAAAGTCCTCTTCTCCGACGGTTCGCCTTCTGGTGCAGTGCCGGCAGTAGGTGGAGCACATATGGGTCACCAGGAACAGCACCCGGTCGGGGTAGCGGTGCACAATGTTTTTCACCGGGCTTTCCCGCTCTTCGTCCAGAGGGTCCGCCATCTCGTAAGGAAGCACCTGCATTTCGTTGATGGTGGGCACCGCCTGCATCCGGATGGGGCATTTGGGGTCCATCGGGTCCATGAGGGACGCGTAGTAGGGGGTGATGGCCATCCGAAAATTATTTAAACAAAGAGATATGTTCTGCTTTTCTTTCTCCGTCAGGTGAATGACCTGTTCCAGTTGTTCTACCGTTGTAATCCTGTTTCTAAACTGCCATTTCCAATCTTCCCACTCGGCGCCGTGAGGCTCCGGTTCTTGCGTTTCTATACAGTCTTCCATAATTGTTTCCCCCTCAATCTTCATCGATATACGATTGCATGCCGTATCGTTTCAGAGCGCTTTGCAGCACGTTCCATACCAGGGAATGGTAGTCCATGCCGTTGAATTCCGCTATCATGGGAAAGTCGCTGTACCCCGGCGCCAATCCGGGCAGGGGGTTAATCTCGATAAAGTACAGCTCTCCTTCCGGGGAAAGGCGAAAATCAATGCGGGCGAAATCCCTGCAGGACAGCGCCTCGAAGATTTTTTTGGCCGTGCCGGTCATTTCGGCTTCCATCTCCGGACTGATACGGGCCGGGCATTCATACCGGACAAACTCCTTATAGTTTTGCTTTACCTGATAGCTGTATATGTTGTACGGATTGTTCGGATGCAGGTAGGTGATTTCCATGGGAGGAAAGACATGAATGTCCTTGCCGTTCCCCAAAATGCCGACGGTAAATTCCCTGCCGCCAATGTATTCCTCCACCAGCATATCCTGTTGGTAGAGGCTGATGTCCTGGAGCACCAGTTTCTTCAGCTCTTTCCGGTTGGTGACAATGGCGGCGTCGGAGATTCCCTTGCTGGAACCTTCCGCATTGGGCTTTACAATGGCGGGAAAACGAAAGGTTCCGGCCACCCGGTTTTGTTCCTTGGTGATGACCTGACCTTTGGGCGTTTTGATGCGGTAGGTGGAAAGGATTCGCTTGGTCAACGCCTTGTCCAGGGCAATGCACAAGGTGGTTTCGTCCGACCCGGTGTAGGGAATCCGATAGAAGTTCAACAAGGCCGGCACTTGCGCTTCCCGGCCTCTTCCGTAAAATCCTTCCGCTATGTTAAAGACAATATCGGGTTTATGCTCCACCAGCTTTACCGGCAGCTCCTGGTCCGCTTCCAGTAAGGAGACCCGGCAATTCCTGCGTTCCAAAACCTCCTTGATGGCCATGATGGTTGTCATGTCGTCATACTCTGCCTCGTTATCCAGGGGCTCGGACGGTGAGCCGATGGATGGGCGGTTCGGCTCCTCGTCCCGCTTGTTGTGCTTCACGTTGTAGGTAATTCCAACGTGAAGCAATCGGGGAGGTTCGTTCATTCCTGTATCGTCCATTTTAAGCCTCTTTTCTGCGCGGTTGGGCGCATCATAGTTGGGAGGAAAAGCGGCTGGCTCATTCCTCCATGGTCGGAAGGGCAGCCTTCCAATGTCGCCTAGAGTGTATTCCTATTTGTAGGCAAAGTCAATACAAACGGCCCGATTTTGTTTGTAAGATTTTAATAATGATTGGGGTATGATTTTTCTAAACTCTATTCACTATTACCAATCAAAAAACAAAAAAAGCGCTTTCAACCATGGTTGAAAGCGCTTTTCTATTGGAGGCACCACCCAGATTCGAACTGGGGATAAAGGTTTTGCAGACCTCTGCCTTACCCCTTGGCTATGGTGCCGACTCTGATATTATAGGAGATATTTGCGTGTTTGTCAACCGGTTATTTCAAGGAGGACACAATCTTTTGCCGTCTACCTGCCATCGCTGGATCAAGTTTGCTTTTCGGAGCTTGCACTTATCCTATTATGATGTGCTGATCAATAAATATCATGTATTTTTATATATTTTGTCGTATAAAAATAAAAAAAGGAAAATATTGACATTTATTACCGAATATGGTATTCTCTTTTCGGAACTTCCAGAAAAAGGAAACCCATCCGCTGCCAGCTGCACACCTGCAACGGGAACATGATGGGCAATATTACCGCAAGCACCCTTGCATTTCCACGCGGTGAAAGGGATTATATCAAATCCATCTCTTTCTTGCAAGTGGCACGATACGATATCCGCGCGTGTAGGGGTTGCATCCTTATGCGCGTTTTTGTTTTGCGTATAAACAGGTGCAAACCAATGCTCTGCGGTTTTGTTTGCTTTATCAGCGGTGGGACACCGCCCTTTTACGGCGGCAACACAACGATGCGCGATAAGATTTCAATGGGTTGACATACTGCTCAAAAAAACAAAGGAAAGGCGGAGGAAAAACAATGAGTAACCCAGACGCACATATCCGGTCACTCGATGAGGTTGGGAGGGTGATGATTCCCAGCCATATGAGGGAGGTTCTGGGGTGGAAACCGGGATCACGGCTGGAAATTGTAATGGACAGCGCTGCACCATCCATCCACATCCGGCAGGCGGTCCCTCGATGCTCCCTGTGTGGGAAGGAGTCGGAAGGTCTTCAAATCGTGGCGAACGGACTAATATGCCCGGAATGCGCCAGACAAATTCATTAGGTTCGCTGATTTTGCCGATAGATAGGACAGGCAGTGCTCCATTTTGAGTACGGCCTGTTTTTTATTTTTGAAAAGGGGAGAGGCTAAGCCTCTCCCCTTTTCGGGATGTCGTTTTCTATTGGAGAGAGGAGACTTGAGTTACAGGCTGTCGCCGAAATCCCGGCGGAAGGCGGCGGTCAGCTTCTCCATCCAGTCGCCGACGGGCTCCAGCCGTCCAAAGAAGAACCGCATGATTTTGGGCTCCTCCACATACCGCAGCCCGCCGATGAGGGAGCGGTTTTCATAGAGCCATGCCAGACGGTCGGCGGCGTACTGGATTTGGGACAGGGAGAAGACCCGTTTGGGCAACGCCAGACGCAGCAGCTCCATTTGGGCAAATCGCTCGGAGCCGTCGGGCTCCCGCTGCTCGCTCATGGTGCCCCGCTCCATGCCCCGCACGCCGGAGGCGACGTAGAAGGCGGCGGCCAGAGCACCGGCGATGTATTGGGTCTGGTCCAGATGGGGCAGGAAGGCGGAGGCATCCACGTGGCATCCCAGTCCGCCGGAAGGGTTGACCACCGGAACGCCCTTGGCCTGCAGCTCTTCGGAAAAGGCCTGAATAAAGAGAGGAGCTTGCATGATAAAGTCCAAATCCAACGACTCGTACAGGCCCACGGCCAAAATTTCCATTTCCCGCACACTCATGCCGCCGTAGGTGAGAAAGCCCTCGAAGAGGGGAACAAAGTCCCGCAGTTCTTCGTAAATGGCGCGGCTGTTGGTGACGATGGCGCCGCCTCTGGCGCAACCCAGCTTGCGGGCGGAGAAGTAGATGATGTCTGCCAGCGAACCCAGCTCCCGGGTAATGTCCACCAGCTCCATATCCTTGCAGGCTTCTTCCCGGGTTTTGATGAAGTAGAGATTGTCGCAGAGCAGGGAAGCGTCAATGACAAACCGGATACCCTTATTGCGGCAGAAGGCGGAAACTTCCCGAAAGTTCTGCAGGGAGACCGGTTGCCCGCCGATGAGATTGGTGCCGGCTTCTATCCGCACAAAGGGGATGTTGTCGGCCCCTACTCGGGCCACCAAATCCTCCAGTTTGGCAAGGTCGATGTTTCCCTTGAAGGGATGGGTGGAGTTGATGTTGAGCCCCTCGTCGATGAGGATTTCCTCCACCGTGCCCCCCATCCGGGTGATGTGGGCTTTGGTGGTGGTAAAGTGGAAGTTCATGGGCACCACGCTGCCTTCCCTGACGTAGGCCTGAGCCAGGATGTTCTCGCAGGCTCTTCCCTGGTGGGTGGGCAGCAGGAATTTGGTGCCGAACATGTGGGTGCAGGCCTCCTGCAGGCGGACAAAGGTTTGGCTGCCTGCGTAGGAGTCGTCGGCCAGCATCATGGCGGCCATCTGCTGGTCGCTCATGGCGTTGGTGCCGGAGTCGGTGAGCATATCCAGAAAGACGTCGCGGTTTTGAAGCAGGAAGGTGTTGCAGCCGGCGTTGAGCATGGCTTCTTTGCGCTGCTCCACCGGCAGCAGGTTGAGTTTTTGTACCATCCGGGTTTTGTGCATTTCCACAGGCAAGGATTTTCCGCTGAAGAATTTTACGTTGGCCATCAAGATTTCCTCCTAATGTGTGATATTTGCGTCGGAAGATTTCGGCCTTGAATGCTCCAGCGAAACAAAAAAGCCTTTCGTCGCCGGGCATTCAACCTGCCCAGGGACGAAAGACTGTGTCTTCCGCGGTACCACCCTGCTTGCGGCTGTCGAAACAGCCGCCCCTCATTTTTGGGTCCGACAACCCTAGCCCTGTAACGTGGGCAAACGCATCGACCTACTGGGATCTTCAGCCGACGAGCTCGGGAGTGTATTTCCACATACATACCGGCGTCCGCTTGCACCAACCGCGAACTCTCTGACCCGGCCTTTTGCCGGTGCCGCACCTCTGTATGTCTTTCTCTCCGTCACAGCCTTTATTGCCAGCTATGATAGCATGCGGTATAGTGACTGTCAATAGTTATTTTGACCAAATAGCAATATTTTCTATCCGATTGAGAAAAGCTTTCTGCCTAACAGTTTCCGGTGTACACATGGCGCAGGTAACCTCTCGCCACTTCCGCCAGAGCGTAGACTGTTTCCACCGGGGTGGGAAGAGCATCGGACATTTTGTAGCGGGGGAAAAACCGGCTGACGTGAAAGGGAATGGAAGGGCTGACGCCGGCAAGCCAGGCCGCCATCCGCTCCATTTCGTCGGGATTGTCGCTGAGCCCGGGAACAATCAGGCAGGTGACCTCCACATGGCATCCCGCCTCCACGCTGCGGCGAATGGTGTGCAAAACCGTTTCCAGCTCTCCGCCCAGCCTGCGGTACCCCTCCTGGGAAAAGCACTTAAGGTCGATGTTGAGAGCATCCACCACCGAGAGCACCTCCTCCAAAGGCCCCGGGCAGATAAACCCGTTGGTCACCAGCACCACCTTTTGATGCTGCCTGCGCAGCAACGCGGCGCAGTCCAGCAGGTATTCGGGGGCGATCAAAGGCTCGTTGTAGGTGAAGGCCACCCCGATGTTTTGGTGCCCCACCGATTGGCTCAGCGCCGCAAGCTCCTCGGGAGGGACAAAGCGGCTTTCCGCCCGCTGCCGGGAGATGGTGTGGTTCTGGCAGAAGGCGCAGGAAAGATTGCACCCATAGCTGCCCGCCGAGAGAATCCGGCTGCCCGGGTGAAAGTGATAGAGAGGCTTTTTCTCAATGGGGTCCAAAGCCAGAGAGGTAAGTTGGCCGTAACTTTCCGCCATCAGCGTTCCCTGGTGGTTGCGGCGGGCCAGACAGCGCCCCACGGCGCCGTCCGCCAGCAGACAATGGTGCGGGCAGAGCAGGCACCGGACTTTTTCCTGCTCCTGCGTTTGAAAGCGGGCGGCAATCACTGGCTTTTCTGCTCCAACAGCAAGCTGATGGCAAACCCACCCAAAGTAAGAAGCGTCGCAAAGGTCAGGGAGATGAGGGCCATCTGCCTTGCAAATTTATAATCTTCCTTCATTTGGACACCATCCTTTCCACACAGTCGGCTTTTGTTTCATTCCGGTGTTTTATCAGGTGTAGCGGGTGACTTCAAAACGGTAGAGGTTGACCGGCTTGCCCTCCGGAATTCCGGCCTTGTGGCGGGCAATGGCAATCTGCTCCTCCACCGTGTCGATGCCTTCCAGGTTGGGGAGCAGCAGCCCACGCCTGCCGCCCCGCTCCACAATGACGCCGTAGCGAACGGGGTCCAGCATGGTTTCGTCGGCCGGTTCGGGAGTGGCGAGGACGTCCACGCTGTATACCAAATCCTCCAGTTCCCAAGGCTCCACCGGGGAAAAGCGCGGGTCCCGGGTGCCGGCGGCGATGGCGTTGTGGCGGATTTCCTCGGCGATGTTGGGCTGGGTTGGGCCGGTGGTGCCGATGCAGCCTCGTAACTGCCCCCGCTTTTTGATGGAGACGAAGGTTCCCGCCCGGCGGCTCAGCATTTCCTCCGGCAAATCCTTGGGCAAAGGCGGCAGCTTTCCGTGGAGGACATATTCTTCCAGCGTCTGTCGGGCCAGTTTGACATAAGGGCTTTCCTGGGCGTGGCGGTGTTTGATTTCCGAAGCCAGTTTTTCCATCCTGCGGCTGTAAAAGTTGCGGTTGGGGTCCTCCCCTCCCACGGCAAACGCCGCCACCCCGTAACCTACCCCGAAGGGCCCTTCGTAGGAGAGCAGCTTGGCGTGAACCTGACGCCGGTCCAGGGCGCCCGCCATCATCAAAATGGGGCGCAGGCCGCACTCGGCCCCTCGGTCGCAAAGGGTTTCGTCCAGCTCGAACAGGGCTTCAAAGTCGCCCCGGTCCAGAATGGCGGTTAAAGCCTTGTCCAATTGGGGACCCTCGGGGACAAAGCCGTAGGGGCCGTCCTCCGTCAGCTTGTGGGAAAGGTCGCCGCTGGCAATGACCACCGCGCTGCGGCCCAGCTCCTCCACCGCCTGAGCCAGCAGCATGCCGAAGCGGTAGTGCTCCTCCCGGGAAAGGCCGGAGGCGGATACCCGCACCAGGGCAAAGTTTTCGCAAAATTCCCGGATGAAGTGCAGGGGAATGAGGGTTCCGTGGTCCAGCCGGGGCTCCCGCTCTCCCAGCGTTCCCGCCGGCAGCCGCTCGTCGGCGCAGAGCTTTTCCACCCGGCGCACCAGAGCCTCGTCGTAGCGGACTTTGACGGGCGAGCCGTAGCCGAACTGGGCAAGGCTCCCCTCCGCTTCCTTTCCGGGGGAGATATGGATGTAATCGGAATAAACCGTGGAGTGAGGCGTAAAGATGATGATGGTATCGGGGGCCAGTGCTCCAATCTGCCGGGCCACGCCGCGGTAGCTGCGGGTGGTGGCGGCAATTTCCTTTTCCCGACCCTGTCCCACCTGAGGGATAATCACAGGGGGATGGGGTACCAGAAATCCTGCTGTGATGGACATAATGGCACCTCCTTGACAGCATAAGCATCTATTTTGAGTCTATCATATTTTTGTTTTTAGTTCCACAAAGCGGATAAGAAATATGCGAAAAGACTGTATTTTTTGTAGAAAAATTAAAAACAGTCCGGTTTTCGAGCCTCCCCCTTTCATTTGCGAGAGCAAAGAAGGGATAAAAGGCGAAAAAGCTGATAAAAATAGCATAAACAGTTGCATCCAAGCAAAATTTATGGTACACTTATTCGGCGAATTATTCAATCCACACGCCATAACGGGGCACCGCGCGGTGGTCGGAAGGTTCCGGCGGGGCGGAGGCCTGAACGGAATGGCGGCGGACCAACCAAAAGGAGGAAAAAACATGAGCATTGTATCCATGAAGCAGCTGCTGGAAGCCGGCGTTCATTTCGGACACCAAACCCGGCGCTGGAACCCCAAGATGGCCCCTTATATCTTTACCGAGCGCAACGGCATCTATATCATCGACCTGCAAAAAACGGTAAAGAAACTGGAGGAGGCCTACCTGTTTGTCAGAGGCCTCGCCGAGCAGGGCGAAACCATTCTGTTTGTTGGCACCAAAAAGCAGGCTGCCGATTCCGTCCGTGAGGAGGCTACCCGCGCGGGCGCCCACTATGTCAACGCCCGTTGGCTGGGCGGTATGCTCACCAACTTCAACACCATCCGCACCCGTATCGAGCGCCTTGCCAAGCTGCGCGCCATGGAAGAGGACGGCACCTTCGACAAGCTGACCAAGAAGGAAGTTGCCAAACTGACACTGGAGATTGAAAAGCTTGAGAAGTATTTGGGTGGCATTAAAACAATGGATAAGCTGCCCGGCGCTCTCTTTGTCATAGACCCTCGCAAAGAAAGAATTGCTGTGGCCGAGGCCAGAAAGCTGAACATCCCCGTTGTGGCCATTGTGGACACCAACTGCGATCCCGACGAAGTGGATTATGTCATCCCCGGCAACGACGACGCCATCCGCGCTGTCAAGCTGATTTGCCAGATTATGGCCAACGCCCTCATCGAAGGGCAGCAGGGGCGGGACGCCATTGCTGCGTCTGAGCAGGAAGATATCGACATGGCCGAAGAAGAGGCCGAGGCTGCCAAGCAGTATTAAGAAGCTGCAAACGACTACTGAATAAGGAGAGTGCATATCAATGGCATCATTTACCGCTAAGGATGTTCAAAACCTGCGGGAGAAGACCGGCGTTGGAATGATGGACTGCAAAAAGGCCCTGACCGAAGCCAACGGAGACATGGAAAAGGCTATTGAGCTGCTGCGGGAAAAAGGACTTGCCGCCGCCGCCAAGAAGGCCGGCCGCATCGCCGCCGAAGGCGTGGTTTACTCTGTGGTGAAGGGCAACGTAGGCGCCGTGGTGGAGGTTAACTCCGAAACCGACTTTGTGGCCAAGAACGCCGAGTTTATGGCTTTTGTCAAGGCAGTGGCCGACACCATCATCGACGAAAACCCTGCCGATGTGGACGCTTTGCTCAACTGCAAGCTGGCCGGTTCCAACGACACCGTACAGGCCGCTTTGCAGGATAAGATTCTGGTCATTGGCGAAAACCTGAAAATTCGCCGGTTCGAGCGGTACGAAGGCGTTTGCGTCAGCTATATCCACGGCGGCGGACGCATCGGCGTTCTGGTGCAGTTCGAGACCAACGTGGGCGACAAACCCGAATTCGAGGTCTACGGCAAGGATATCGCCATGCAGATTGCCGCAGCCATTCCCCAGTATGTCAGCAGAGACGACGTCCCCGCCGATGTGCTGAACAAGGAGAAGGAAATCCTCACCATTCAGGCCATGAACGAGGGCAAACCCCAGAACATTGCCGAAAAGATGGTGGCGGGACGGCTTGTGAAATTCTACAAGGAGTTCTGCTTGTTGGATCAGCCCTTCGTCAAGGATCCCGAACAGAGTGTTGCCCAGTATACCGAGGCTACCGCCAAGTCCCTGGGCGGCAACATCAAGATTGTCCGCTTCACTCGCTTTGAGAAGGGCGAAGGCCTGGAAAAGAGAGAAGACAACTTCGCCGAAGAAGTTGCCAGCATGATGAAGTAAGCAAAACCGTATGCCCGTTTGAAAGTCCCCTGTTCTCCCCGGAACGGGGGACTTTTACAAACCAATACCTACTTATCCTCTTAATTGGTGGATGGCATCTGGTAGCTGAAACCAAATAAGGGGATTGTGTTTTTTGTGGCGAATTCTACGCATCTGGTCCCAACGCAAACGCGCCTCGTTACATGATTTGACATAACCTATTAAAACTATCTGACATCATGGAATAATGCAAGAGTCTATCCGGTTTCCCTGTCACATACCGTATGTGAGTAACGGCTCGAATCAGGAGGATTTTTGTGTCGCTGACAGCGTTGATTATTACGGACAATCCCGAACTTTTTAAGTTCTACGAAAAAGCGTTTCGCGATGACAATATTCATGCAAAGCACTCGTTTTACAACACCCAGGATGTGTTGAGCAAACTGCTTTCGGTGCAGCCCAATATTTTGCTCATCGAGGCGGCTTTCGGCGACCGGGCTGCCTGGATGCTTAACTACCTTTCGGAGCTGCAGCTTCCTCAGCGCCCGGCCACGTTCGTCTGCCTGGAATACCGCACGCCCGGCTGGGAACAGCTCTTTTTGCGCAAGGGCGCCATGTACGTCTTTGAAAAGAGCATGAGTGAGATGAGTATCGCGGATTGCATTATGAATCTGTACTCCCTTTACCGCAACATGGACCAGCAGGAAAAGCTGTTCCCGGAGCTTGCGCGCCTGTTGCGGGATTGCGGCTTTTCGCCCAAACACCGGGGCTACAGCTGCATTGTGGAATGCGTGCAGCTGCTCTATCAGGACAGCGACGTTGCCCACAAGTCCCTTACCAAAAAAGTGTATCCTTATGTGGCGAGAAAGCAATCCACCACGCCCATTCGGGTGGAGAAGAATATTCGGGATGCCATTCGCCACGCGTGGGAACAGGAAAATAAACGAACCCTCCTGCAACTGTTGGGATTGAATGATGGCCAAAAGCCTCCCAGCAACGGAAAGCTGTTATCCTCCATTTGCGAACGTCTGCGGGAGATTCTGCACGAAAAGCAGCACATGGTTTCCAATACAATCCGTTAAGGCTTCCTGTTGCGCTGCTCGAAACTATCAAAATAAGAGGTGTCTTGCCGATGCGCTGGCAAATGTGGACGCAAAGAGTGATGACAGCCCTGTATCGGCTGTTTCAGGGGCGGTATGGGGTGGATCAGCTCTCCATCCTGCTGCTGGCTGTAGCACTGCTCTGTTCATTTATCGCCCAATTGTTCCGTCTGCCTTGGCTGTTTCTGCTGTATTATGCCGGCCTGATTTACGCGTTCTGGCGGATGTTTTCCCGCAATTACGCGGCCCGCAGCCGGGAGAACCAAAAGTTTCTTTCCTTGGCCCACAAGGGAAAGGCACGCTTCCGCATCCTGCGCAGCCGCTTTCGGGACCGGAAGGTGTACCGCTATCTCAAATGCCCCTCCTGCGGCCAGTATCTTCGGGTGCCCAAAGGTAAAGGGAAAATTGAAATTACCTGCAGCACCTGCCGCACGTCTTTTATCCGCAAGGTGTAGGCGAAATCCAGCATATTCTTGAAGCATGAACAAACGCTCCGCTGCCTGTTGCAGTCGGAGCGTTTGCTTGCGGATAAGCCTAGTTATGAGTTCAATGTTGAAGGATAAACCAGTTTTCCGGAAATCTGCGCTCAGGACTTGCTCAACCGAGAGCCACATCCAGCACCATCATCAGCGCAAATCCCGCCATGGTGCCCAACGCCGAAAGGTCGGAGCCGTCCCCAACCTGGGATTCGGGAATCAATTCCTCCACCACCACGAAAATCATGGCTCCGGCGGCAAAGGACAGCGCATAGGGGAGAACCGGGGTGATGAAGGTGACCAGCCAGGCTCCCAAAAGGGCGGAAATCGGCTCCACCACGGCGGAAAGCTGCCCGTAGTAAAAGCTCTTGGCCCGGGTATATCCCATGCCTCTCATGGGGATGGAAACCGCAGCACCTTCCGGAAAGTTTTGAAGGCCGATGCCCAACGCCAGAACCATGGCGGACACCAGAACCGATTTGCTGCCGTCGGTGGCGCCAAAGGCAACGCCTACCGCCAAGCCTTCGGGAATATTGTGAAGGGTGATGGCCAGCATCAACAGAAAGGTACGGGTGTGGGAGGCAGTGGCGCCGCCTTCCGATTTCTCGTCGGGAAAGCCCAGATGCAGGTGAGGAATCACCTTATCCAGTCCCCACAAAAAGAGCCCGCCGAACAAAAATCCCAACAATGCGGGGACAAAGGAGAAAAAGCCCATATCCTCCGAAAGTTCGATGGCGGGGGCCAACAGCGACCAGAAACTGGCGGCAATCATCACGCCGGCGGCAAAGCCCAGCATCAGGTTGGTGATCCGTTTGTCCAGCGCTTTGAAGAAGAACACCAGCCCTGCGCCAACGGCTGTCATGCCCCAGGTAAACAGCCCCGCCAGGCCGGCCAAAGCTACCGGATGAAGATTTAACAAAGCTTGCATCCCAAACACACCTTTCCGGGGGATTTTGAGAACATCATAGCACAATTTTTCCTATTTTACTATTCCTAAATACCGTCTCAAAAACCTAAGAACAGTAAAAAACGACAATCTTTCCAAAGACTGCCTTCTCAACCCGTGGATTTTGTTTTTTCCGTTAAAGCTGAAAACAGGAGACGGTGCTTTTTTGCCCAGTCTCCTGTTCTTGTTGTCTAGTAAAACCACTCGCTAGGCGAGTGGTTCAAAAGAGGCTTTTGCCGATGAGAAAGACAATAAAAACTCCCTTTGCTAGAATAGAAGTGCGGTCTGCCAACTGCACAAGAAATAGCAAAGGGAGGACATTCAGATGGGTCTGAACGACATTAACAGTTTATCTCACACGAAATGGAATTGCAAATATCATATAGTATTTGCCCCGAAGTATCGGAGAAAAGCATTTTACAAGGAGAAGAGATTAGAAGTAGGCAGAATACTCAGGCAGTTATGTGAATGGAAGGGTGTAAAGATAGTAGAAGCCGAAGTATGCCCCGACCACATACATATGCTGGTAGAGATACCGCCAAAAATAGCAGTATCAAGTTTTATGGGCTATCTTAAAGGGAAAAGCAGCACCATGCTATATGAGCAATTCGGCGAGTTGAAGTATAAGTATAGAAGTCGAGAGTTTTGGTGTAGAGGATATTATGTAGATACAGCCGGAAAAAACACCAGCCGAATTGCGGAGTATATCAAAAATCAACTTAAAGAAGATCAGCTAGGGGAACAATTAACAATGAGTGAAGTTGGCCCGTTTACGGGCAGCAAGTAACAGCTTTGCGCAACTGGCAGACCGTATTACACGTTTGACGTGTATGCGAGGAATAAAGGGCTTTGCCCGCATATGAAATACCCCCGGCTATGCCGGGGGATGTTTATTATGGCCGCATAGGCGTAAACGAGGCATTAAGTCTTTACTTGGTGCGATATTTTCTACATGAATTTCTTACAGAACCGCGTTTTGCAGGTTAGTAAAAGGAGGGGAAGGGTAGTTCACACTATCGTTAAAGGGTTTATCAATAAACTGAAATTTGACTCTATTTCACGATTTTCATTCAACATTTGCTCTTGATATCAATACCACGCACATGAAATATCCTTCCTGATCGATACAAGTGTTCTACTCCGCATACAAAAACCCTACTTATATAGTCCATGCACTAAACGCAGACATGGGATAAGAGGCTTGGAGTGCCTGTTGATATTGATCCTTTGAATAATCTGATACCAATAAGAAAAAATACGTTAATACAAAAAGGATGTCATATACAGAAAGGATGTTTGTACTATATTATGGAAAGAATTTTACAAAAAAGATTGCAAGAGAAACTTGACCAATTAAAGGAAGCCAATCGTCCAGAGCCCATACGATCAGATGGCTGTGGTGCTCTTGATCTTGGCCCGAGAAATTTAAGTCGTGATAAAGAAAATCCTGATATGTTAGTTCCGCCGGCCACAGATGTTGGTCTCATCCCGAACCTGAAATTTTCATTTTCAGATACAAACATGATACTCAGACCAGGAGGATGGTCAAGGGAAATTACATCGCGTGAGCTCCCTGTCTCAAAAACATTTGCCGTCGTGAACATGAATCTTTCCCCAGGTGTAAGGGAAATGCATTCCCACCAGCAATCAGAGTGGGGATTTCTTCTGGTAGGAGCCTGCCGCATTACTGCTGTGGATGAAATGGGAAGAAACTTTGTAGCCGATATTTATCCTGGCGAAGGCTGGATTTTCCCTAAAAATATTCCTCACAGCATCCAAGGTCTTCATGAGGGTTGCGAATTTTTAATGTTCTTTGATAAAGGAGATTACTCAGAGCACAATACCTTCTCTATTTCAGAACTGTTCGCCCATATGCCCATGGATGTTCTATCGGCAAACTTCGGAGTGCCGGAGGAAACCTTTAAATGCATCCCTAAAAAAGAGGTGTATATTACGGACGGTGGCGACCCCGGAACCTTAGAATCCCAGACCGTAGATTCTCCTACAGGGAAAGTTCCTAATTCATATAAGCATGAGCTTTGCAAGGTACAGCCAATCAAAGGCGACGGAGGAACCATACAAATTCTTGACAATCGCAATTTCCCCGCCTGCGAAACTGTAGCAGCAGCTCTCGTTACAGTAGAGCCAGGTGCTATGAGGGAGATACATTGGCATACCAACCAGGACGAATTTCAATATTATATTAAGGGCAAGGCAAGAATGACAGTGTTTATGCCGGGTCCTAAAGCCCGTACTTTTAATTATGGTCCCGGAGATGTAGGATATGTCCCGGTAGGCGGCTTCCATTATGTACAAAACATTGGCGATGAGCCTCTGCAATTTCTTGAGGTCTTTAACAGCAATCATTTTGCCGATGTATCGCTTGCCCAATGGATTGCAATGACTCCGCGTGAAGTAGTAAAATCAAAAATCCATATTAAACTTTCCTGATGATTTCCTTGATTCTATACGCAAGGATAGGAATCCTGTGGTGAAATACAAAAACTTCGAATTTCCGCATGCTCAAAACACACCACAAAACGTCTGCTACTTTAAGGATTTTAATTATAAAGCACCTGCCGATCCCGACGACAAAAACTTTTCTATCTAAACTACTTCCCCTAAATAATCTTTTTAGATAAAGATGAATAGCTATATACCTCCAATGATAGATGTCATTCTGTCATTTGGAGGTGTTTTTTGATAAAAGAAATATTCAGATTGATGTAATATGAATTATTATATCGCATAAGCTTTCCCCTCGCAGCAAATCGAAATTCAAATTGACCACTGGCGATCTCTAACATCTATCCCGACCACACGTCAGACTATACATCTAAATCGCTCTATCACCTGCAAAATCAAGCATTTGGACTTGTCTCCACTAACAGACTGGGCTGAGAGTATAGAATGAATGGCATTTGACGTTGCCTGTTCTCGGAAACATATCCACTGCGTTTTTGGCACTATCGGTAGTCGGGAACATATCGACTATATAATTATAACGCCAACTACTAGATTTGTAATTGGCGTT